>JBLHSN010000095.1:0-17674 GCA_047626195.1 Myxococcota bacterium | reverse complement strand
CACCGGCGATGAGTCGCGGGAGACATCATCCAACAGACGGGATGGATTCAGCGAATGACCAAGTCCAAACCATCCATTTGGCTCACTCATTGTTGTCCCGGAGTGATACCGGTCCACCGTTGCGGCGAGAGTCCAACCGCCGCCGTCCGTCTCCATGTCGCAGAACACCGGAAAGATACTGATCTGCGGTGTTGGACGGATATTGTAGCGGCCCGTTCCGGTATCGCCGCTGTACGCGTAGCCAGAAGGCGGGTTGAGATACTCGGCACAGCTGGAGGCGACGGTTCCATCCGACCATGTGCGGCCATTAAAAGCCATTATGATGGCTCCAACTGGCGGCAGGAGGTCGGCAAGGTCGGTGCGGCGAGGCAGGTTGCCGGTGACTTGTTGGTAGGCACCAATGTAGCTGTCTGCCCGCACCGTAACATTTACGCCGACGTTTGCGTGGCTCGCAATCGTGACATCGCGACCGATATGCGCTCCAGTCTGAACGGTAGCATCCGCTTGAATCTCGACCCCCTTTCGGACCCGTACATTGGCTTGGAGCATGGCTCCTGCACGAATCGTCACCTCGGGGCCCACAATCACGCCCGACTCAATGACAGCGCCGGCCTCAATGACCACACCACGGGCAATGACCACGTTGTCACCAATCACAGCATCGCCCACCGACACCAGCGCGCCTATCGTTACGTTGGTGCCTAGCTCCGCCCCGGTCGCCACACTGCTGGCGTATCCGACCGAAAGGCTGTTGCCTGCCCTCGCGCCATTCCCGACAGAGGCGGCTCGTAAGAGGGTCAGGTTGTCCCCCAACTGAACATCTGAACCAATCGTTACGGTGCGCCCAACGACGCCGTCTACACCGATACTTGTGCCGGTCGCAGACTCGGCAGAGTCCACAATGGTGGACCGCATACCAATGATACTGCGGTCTCCGACAGTCGCATATGCTCCGACAACTGCATAGGCGGATACGTAGGCGTCCTCACCAAGACTCGCGGTGGCATCTACAACCGCGCTCTCGTGACTGTCCCCGGCCGCTGCGATACCTGACGCCGCTAGCAATATCCAGACCATACCCATTTGAACTCCCCGTTCGTTCCAGCACTATAACAGAGTCGCTCTCGCACTTGCAGAGCATTTTCCACTCCCCAAAATCGCCCTGGGAGTGCTAGGAGCGCCCTCGTGGAGCCCGTACTCGAAGTCTACTTGGCCAGCACCCGGTCCGGAGACGACCTATCCGTCTTGTCATTGCTCACTGGAGCGGACTTCGTTGTCCAGCTGACCCTGTTGGTGTTGGTGTTCATGAGCTTTGGCTGCTGGGCCATCATTGTGCAGAAGTTCCTGCGCCTGCGCTCGGCTACCCGCCAATCGGCAAAGTTCTTGGACGTGTTCTGGAAGAGCAAGAAGCTCGACACGGTGTACGAGCAGACGGGTGCCTTCCAAAAGAGCCCCATCGCGGAGGTCTTTAAGGCTGGCTACCAAGAGCTCGCGAAGGTCACCGCCGGAGGCAATAAACAGGTCGATGCCGTCGACAACCTGACCCGCACGCTGCGCCGGGCCACGAGCGTTGAGAACGTAAACCTCGAACGCTACATCACCTTTTTGGCCACCACTGGTGCTACCGCTCCGTTCATCGGCTTGTTCGGTACGGTGTGGGGAATCCTACGTGCCTTCCAGAAGCTAGCCGGTGCAACGTCCGCCAGTATTGACGTTGTGGGTCCAGATATTGCGCACGCACTCATCGCAACGGCTGCGGGTCTTGTGGCGGCCATCCCGGCTGTCATGGCATTCAACTACTTCAACAGTAGCCTGCGTCGCCTGAACACCGAGATGGACAACTTCTCGGCCGACTTCCTCAACATCGTCAAGCGTCACCTGAGGTAGCCATGGGAATGAGTGGAGGCAGCGGTCCCGGTGGGACTATGGCAGATATCAACGTCACCCCAATGGTAGACGTAATGCTGGTGCTGCTCATCATCTTCATGATCACAGCACCCTTGATGCAGACGGGCGTCGACATCGACCTTCCGAGAGCGGATGCCCCTCCGTTGATACTGGACGAAAACGCCGACCAATTGGTGTTGTCGATTCCTGGAGACAACACATTCGCCTTGAACGACGTCGGCGGCATTCCCATGGAGCAGATGGCCGTGAGACTCCCGGCCCTCGCTCTGGCCAACCCGGACCAAGCTATCTTCCTCCAAGCAGATGGCGCCGTCACTTGGGAAGAGTTGGCTCCTGTCTTCGCTGCCTGTAAGAACGCCGGATTCCCACGCGTTGGCTTGGTGTTCGACCCACTAGGCGCCCCTGACCCCGAGTAATTCGATGGCTTACGTCCCCTCTTCCGTCCTCAGTCCCACACCGCAACCGCTCGGCCTCGCAGCCGTTGCGTCGATCGGACTGCACGTGGGTGGCGTGGTCATCTTTGTAGGCTGGACTCTGCTGTGCGGCGCTGGCGAGCCGGTTCGTGACCTACGACCTGCTATGGAGATTGACTTTGCGTTGGTCGCCCAAGCCGATGGCATGCCGCAAGTAGCCATGCGCACACCGACACCGCCAAGCTTCGACAAGCCTGCGCCTACGGCACCCGCACCGGAACCTGTCCCGGCTGCGCCAGAGCCGCCGCCACCGCGTGAGAGTGACCTAGTCATCCACACACCCGAGCCCGTGCCTGCCCCGCCCACACCTGTCGCTCAGACTCCGGCTCCCGCACAGCCCCGACCCGCACCTGACAACAGCGCGGACCGCCAGCGCGTCATCGATGCAGCCCAACGCTTAGAGGACCTCATGAATGAGGCCCGAGTAGGACCGCGCAACCAAGCTGCCACCGACCCGAACGGCAACAGCGACATTACGGTGGGCTCCGGCTCCGGGGCCGTGACCGATGTAGAGCTGTCTCGTTGGCGTGCCACAACCCAGGCACGCTTTGCCGAGGTGTTCTCTCCCATCCAGAACATCCCCGGCCTCAAGGCAGTGGTTCGCGTCACGATTGACCCCGAATCGGGAATCATTCGCGAAACCAGGGTTCTCCGCACTAGCGGAAACGCCTCCTTCGACGCTGCCGCCGAGCGGTCTGCGACCAGCCTCTTTCGAATTGACCTTCCCCCGCCGCGCTATCGCGACATCGTCGGGTCCAATCTCGACATTACCTACGAGCCTAAGTGAGCCCGATGCGCATTGCCTTTGCCGCCCTGCTGACCACCCTTGCCTTTGTCGGAACGCCTGACGCTCTCGCACAAGACGATGGCCCTGGATTTGCACTGACGGTACGCGCGGGCGACCGAAGCCTGCCCATTGCCCTGCCTCAGCCCCAGGTTGAGTCGGGTGTCAACGCCGAAGCCGCCGTTTTTTGGGCGACGCTGACCCGAGACCTGGAGATGAGCGGCTACTTCCGTATCATCGATCCCAATGCCTACTTTGAGCAGGCAGATAGCGGCATCACCCCAGGGTCTTTTGACTTTTCCACCTGGCAGCAAGTCCGTGCAACCGCGCTCGCCAAGACGGCCATGCGACGGGTTGGCGGAAAGCTTCAGGCAGACGTCTACCTGTACGATGTTGGCATTGGAAACAAGATTGACGGACGCCGCTTTGAAGCCGAGAGCACTGAAGCCCGCGTCCTCGCTCACCGTGCCGCAGACGCCATTCTAGAGGCGCTTGGCTACGAAGGCATCTTCGACAGCCAGCTTCTTGCCGTTCGCGACTTGGGACCAGACCGCAAGTCTATTTACCGGGTGGACATCGACGGTGAAGGCCAGCGACGCCTGTCTGGAACCGGCATCAACCTGTCCCCAGCCTGGAGTGCAGACGCCGGCAAGTTTGCCTACACCACCTATATCAATCAGCGCATGGCTGTTGTGGTCCGCGACAGTCGCTCCGGCTCACCCCGCACGTTGTCCTCTGCCAACGGCGTCAACACCGGTGCGGCCTTCTCGCCAAACGGCTCGATGATTGCAATCGCTCGCAGCAGCGCTAGCGGCATGGATACCGACATTGTGCTGCTCGATGCATCGACAGGGTCGGTTGTGCGCAACCTGACTACGGGCGGCGGTATTGATGTCAATCCATCGTTCTCCCCGGATGGAGGTCGCGTTGCCTTCAGTAGCGAACGCAGCGGCGGCTCGCAGATCTTCACCGTTCCCGCTGGCGGCGGCGAAGCCACTCGAGTGACCTACGAAGGCTCGCGCAACTTCGAACCACGCTACAGCCCCGACGGTACCCAGATTGCCTTCGTCAGCCAGAGCGGCGGCTTCGACATCTTCGTAGTGGGCATCGACGGCAGTGGACTGCGCCGCATCACCCAAGGGCAAGGCGCCAACAAGTCGCCTAGCTGGAGCCCCGACGGACGGTACCTAGCGTTCTCAAGCGACCGCTCGGGACGCTCGGAGATCTGGATGTCCACCGCAGACGGCCGCCATCAGACGCAAGTCACGACGGACGGCGGGTGGGACCAGCCGATGTGGCGCCCCTAGCGAATCGCTAGCGGGCGGCGAGCGACTCGAGCGTCAGGGCAAACGCTTCGGCCTCTGGCGTGGAGATCTCACTATCCGCGGTTACTTGGTCGATCTCAACCTGCAGTTCGACCATCTCGGTAAACGAAAAGACGCCCATTCCGGCAGCACTGATCGCCCCATCGATGGCAGCGAGCATCGACGGCTGACCGTCTCCAGTGCACCCATTGACGGTAAGTCGGGCATCCACCAAATTTTGAGTGGCGGCCTGCGACATGACGCCGCCGCAAGCGAGTGTCGAACCCATCACCACAAAGCCAAACGCTGCCATGACCACTGTACGCATCACCACTCCCGAATTTGGCGGCGGTGTAGCCTAGATTTGCCGTTCACTCAAGCACGTGGATATGAGCGAGATGCCCGGTCTTCGACCACAACCGCGTACCGTCAGGGCCGGCCGTCGCGCTGAGTCGCCCACCACGCGGAATGCGTAGCCAAGTTTGAGCACGAAGTGCCTCCCCGTCCGCTTGTGCGGATCCATCCAACACAAAGAACTCTGCACCGTCCGGCAGGTCGAGGCTCACCGCTGTACCGGGATCCCAACGCTCCATCTGCACGGTCTCCCGACCGTCCTGGAAGAGATGCTGTACCGACACCCCAGGCCGATTGGGTTCGGCTACCCACGCAAGCGGGTTCGTGTCGGTTCGGACTTGCGTGCGGTCCGCCAGGTCGAACTGCCACAGCTTCACCAAAATTACGCAGCCATCCTGTGACCCCGGCGTGTGGCGCGAGGTCGGCGGATTACGCACGTAGGAGCCCGCGGGAAAGTCTCCATGTTCGTCTTGAAACACCCCTTCCAAGACGACAAACTCTTCACCGCCCGTGTGGGTATGGGGCGAGAAGTGACTACCTGGCGCGTACCGCACCACCGTTGTGGCACGAGCGACCTCGTCTCCAATACGGTCGAGCATGCGCCGATGCACACCGACCATCGGAGATGCCTGCCACTCCATGGCGTCCGAGTGAACCATGACGCGCTGTGAAAAATCGGCATTGACATTCATTGGGCATCCTGAGGCTCGACAACGATGCTGAACCACGACTCATGGCCGTCATACAGGTCATCTACACCGTCGGCATCTGTATCCACGGCGGTCAGGGTGATTCGCCAGGGTTGGACTAGGTCGAGTCCGCTGAGTGTGGCCGTGGTCCCCGTCACAGTGAACCCGGTGGCGCCTTCACTGGCACTGTCACCCGTCATCCGCCAGCCGTCCCGTTCCAGGCCGTAGTGCACGCGGTAGCTGGAGACATCGCTCTCGGGCGATGCCTCCCATGTGACAGTCACCACGCCGCTATCGACAGACGCCTGAACGCCCCGTGGCGGACTGACAGGTGCGTCGAGGTTTGGAGTAGTCAGGAACCCGGAGGGGTCTGCGACAGCGAGCGAGGCGAGGTCGATGAAGTCGACAAGCACACCGACGTCCGCGTTGGGGTCACGGCCTCCCCAATAGTTACCCATCACATCCACACGACCCGAACCCGCGCGAAAGCCCACGTTCAGGAAGGTGACGTCCGACGGGCCGTACAGGTTGTTGCCGGTCATAGACGACAGCACGGTGGACGCCTGGGTCGTCGAGAAGGTAATCCAGGCAGACTGTGAGTTCGTTGCCTGAACGGTGTTGTGGACAAGGGTGACTTCTTCATTCGGACCGGCGTGTACCAGGCCATTGCGCACAAAGTGGTTGCCCTGGTATTCGTGAGGACCTCGACCTCGACTCGTTGCCGCCAACCCCGTATTGTCGGCGAAGACATTCTCGCTGTAGCTGTGCGAGCCACTGTATCCAATAGACGTGCCCGAGCCGTTTCCGATGATGCGGTTGCGAGAATAATCCCCGCTGCCCACCGGGTTGCTAAGAATGGCTGCGCCGGTGTTGTGCAGAAAGTCGTTTTCTTCCACCATCCAGCCGTGCCCATTGATCCTCAGTCCAGTGCCGTTGGCTTCGAACACATTGCCAATGATCTGTGTGCCCGTGTGGATGCAGCAGCCGTTGCCAGAGTCCACTCCGGCACCACCATTGCGCCGAATGATGTTGTCGTACAGCGTCACTTGGACCGAACGGCTGGTTCGGGCACTGACGCCCACTCCCAGGTTGTCCTCAATCACGCAGTTGTCGAGCCGCAGCCGGTCTCCTCCAAGCGCAATTCCGTCGCTCGACGAGCGGGCAACGCGAACGTCCCTCACCACCGGACTCTCGGCTCCTTCAATGACAATGGCTCCTGAAACACCCCCGCTGTACAGCACCTCGACAAACTCAAGAATACTTCCGCTGACGTACTCGTTGCTCTCGTCCACCACTCCAGGTCCATGGGTCGCAGTAAAGTAGACGCGAGCCCAATCGCCAGGCATCGGGTCTTCTGCGGCGGAGGTGAAGACGATGGGACAGTCTTCGGTACCGCGAGCCATCAACGTTCCTTCGACCTGGAGCGTGGCGTCTGGAGCCATCAAAATCCGAGTACACGGCTCGATAGTAAGCGTGACACCCACATCAACTAGCGCATTGAAGTCGAGCTCATAGGAGCCTGGGCTGCCGTCACCCCAGGTGATGTCCTCGGTGATGAGACCGCCAACCAGCGGGTCCGGAATGTCGATGTTGCCGTCGCAGTCGTTGTCGAGCCCGTCGTTGTCGACTTCGTCATTGCCAGGTCCGACCTCCGCATTGTCATCGTCGCAGTCGCCATCGTCAGACACCCGACCGTCGAAGGTGTTGCACGCCAACACACCGCTGTCGTCGAGGCCAAAATCATCTTCGTCGGCGTCTACAAACCACTCGGGCAGATTCGGTGTGTCCAAGTCCACAACGCCGTCACAGTTGTTGTCGATACCGTCGCAGATCTCGACCAAGCCAGGCCGCGCCTGGTTTGTCGTGTCGTCGCAGTCGCCATCTTGGCTGACCAAGCCGAAGCCTCCGCGACAAGCGAGCACTCCGTCTCCCGCTCCGTAGCCGTCGAAGTCACCGTCGGTGAAGTACGGGCTGCCGTCCACAGGATCTTCGTCTACGTCACTGTCGCAGTCGTCGTCACGGAAGTTGCATTGCTCGTCGGCTCCTGGGAACCGGTCCGCTGCGTTGTCATCGCAGTCGCCGAGGGTGTCTGTCCAGCCGAAGCCAAAGTCCATACAGGCAAAGACAGTAGGGGTACCGAACTGGTCGCCGTCGTTGTCACGGAAGAAGCTTGCCCCTTCTGCTCGAAGGTCATCGTCGGCGTCATCGACAGCGCCATTGCAGTTGTCGTCGATTCCGTTGCACACCTCATCGACACCGGGAGAGATGGCCGGGTCGTCGTCTCGGCAGTCGCTCTGGTCGGTGCCAAAGCCTTCGGGCGCGACGCACGCAAAGACGCTGTCAGTGCCGCTACCCCAGCCGTCGCCGTCTGCGTCCGCAAACCACTCGGATCCGCTGGTGAGGTCCAAGTCGCCATCGTTGTCGTCGACAAGGAAGTTGCAGTTGTCGTCGATTCCGTTGCACACCTCGACGACGGCTGGTGACACATCGGCATTGTCATCTTCGCAGTCACCGCTCGGCTCGACCATGCCATTGGGCTGCTCACAGCTGATGATGCTGAAGAAGGTTCCGCCAACGCCATCGTTGTCGCGGTCGGCCCACCAACGAGTGGCGCTCTGCGCATCGAGGCTCGGGTCCGTGTCGTCGGTACGGGAGTCGCAGTCGTCGTCGGTGCCGTTGCACACCTCAACTGCACTCGGAGAGATTGCCGGGTCAGCATCTGCACAGTCGGTGTTGTTGTCTACGGTCATTGTCGGTGCGGCACACGCACGCACGGCTTCGGCAGACGCATCCCCAAAGCCATCGCTGTCCGCATCCACATACCAAGCGGTGGCCGTGGACATGTCCATCTCATCGTCGGCATCGTCTAGGGCGCCGTCACAGTCGTTGTCGCGACCATCACAGACCTCGGTGGCCCCTGGGTAGATACGCGCATCGACGTCGTCGCAGTCATCCGCGCTGACCGTCGTTCCGTCGGGCTGTTCGCAGGCCCGAACCGGGAAAAAAGCGCCACCGTAGCCGTCAGCGTCGCGGTCAATGTAGAAGACGGCGGTGCTGGTCACGTCCAGGTTTGGGTCCGCGTCATCCATCAGCTCATTGCAGTCGTCGTCCACGCCATTACACAGCTCGGAAGCTCCGGGGAACACGCTCGCATCCGCGTCATTGCAGTCGTCCACGTCCAAGACGTAGCCAGTGGGGGTGCTGCACGACTCTACGCTGACGCTGGTACTTGACGCGTGACCATCTCCATCGGCATCTTCGTAGAACACGCGGGCACTCTCGGACGTCAAGTCCGAATCGGCTTGGTCGACCCAGCCATCACAGTCATCGTCGCGGTCATTGCAGACCTCATCGGCCCCTGGAAATACAGCGGCGTTGATGTCATCGCAGTCGGTCGCGTCGGCCGAGGCCCCAGTGGGTGCAGAACAAGCCCGCAGAGGGGTTGGCGTTCCGGGCGCACCGTCACCATCTAGGTCCACGAACCACTCGGTCGCGTCCGACGCGTCGTCCCCGTCTACTACGCCATTGCAGTCGTCGTCGATTCCGTTGCACGTCTCCTCTGCACCGGGGAAAACTGCAGCATCAGCATCGTTGCAGTCTTCGACGAGAGCGAACCCGTCACCGTCGGCGTCCTCCGTGACATCAAAAGCGACAATGGTGTCCCGCGTACAAGCACCCATCAATAAAACAACCGACACCCACCCTATCGACCGCATCAACAACTCCTAGCTCGAACAGCGCGAAGGATACTGATCTGACCACGTTTGGCAAGCACAAATCCTAGTCGAACGCCAACCTAGTGTACGATCGGTGCCCCCTCCTCTCCGCCCGCGAGACCGTTCATGCCCCGAGCCGCCATTGATATCGGCAGCAACAGTCTGCTCCTTCTCGTTGTCGACGACAACGGAACCCTCCTTCATGACCAAGTGGCCGTTGTTGGGTTAGGAAAAGGCTTGGGTGACCGCGGACTCTTTCAGCCCGACCGCATGGCGCTTGCCGAGGCAACTCTGAGTGAGTTCGCCCATAAGGCCGCCACCTTTGGCATTCCTGCAGGTCGAATTCGAGCTGTAGCCACAAGCGCTGCCCGACGCGCACTCAATGCCGAGACGTGGTTTGCCCGCGTCAAGCGTTCCACAAGCATCTCCGTCAGCATCATTAGCGGCGATGAAGAAGCACGGCTGACGTGGCTGGGTGCGCTGCGTGATTTGCCGCCGTGCGAAGCCCCTCTGTTGGTCGTGGACCTCGGCGGTGGCTCTACAGAGCTCGCTTTAGGGTCGGGAGACGGCATTGCACAGCGCACCAGCGTTCCGGTCGGAAGCGTGCGATTGACCGAGCGATTCCTAGGAACGGAAGCGGTTGAACGTGCGAACCTCAGCCGCTGTAAGTCGTGGGTTGACGTAAGTATTCAGCGATTTGATTTTGCATCCCCTACGCCCGCGACCATGGTGGGTGTCGGCGGAACAGTCACAACACTCGCATGCATGGTGCAGGAGCTGACCGAGTACGACCGAGACGCTGTTCACGGCAGTCAGCTGACTCGGACAGACCTACAGCGCATGATGGAGAGGCTCATGCCTCTATCGACTGAAGACCGGCGAAAGGCTGTTCCCAGCTCCCCAGAGCGCGCCGATTACCTGGTGGCCGGTGCGGCAATTCTAGACCGCGTGCTCGCAGCGGCCGGGCTCGAATCCATGCTCGTGAGCGACCGCGGCCTTCGCTATGGCCTCGTGGCGTAGTTCAAAAAACGGCTATGAAAACTCGATTCGATAAGTAAATCGAACGGTGCATAATCTGCCCCACCCAACCGTTGGAGAAGGGCCAGCCAGACGCACAATCCACGGCCGCTACATAGGCGGTGGCCCGCCAGCACGCTTATCGAAGGACTCGTTTGGGACGCCCTGGAAACAACCCAACACCCACGGATAGCTGTTGGTGATGTAGTAGCCGTACACGCCGTCAACGGTCATGCCATTGCACAAGTCTAGGTCGCCCGCGTCTGTCCATTCCCAGTCGTCCCGGTACGTACCGTCGGAGGTTCCGCCAGGGAACGCCCCCTCCCCGAACTGACTCACGCGTGCGGCAGGCCCGCCATTCGGACCTTGAAGCAGGGTGTAGCCAGATTCGACCTCGCGAATCGTGCCCAAGTCGTCGATGTAAGGGCCGTAGATAGGGAAGCCATCTGCGGCAAACGCCACAACCGGCGATGCCGCCGTCGGATTCGACTGTTCAAACAGGGCATTGGGTGAGCCGTGGTAGTGGTAAGCACCATCGGGCTGGGTGTGCGCGTTGTGGTCGTCGGTGCCAAAACCATTGCCACTGAACATCGGGTCGTAGCGCCAAGGTGTGGAGATATCGCCACAGCCGATTCGCTCATTACCCAGGTTAGCAGGCTGTCCCGGGCCAACCCCGTAGCAAGCGGCTGCGAGGAGGTCGAGCTTCACGCCGTTGAGGAAGACGGCATTGTCGTACCGAAGCGTCAGCCCGGTGGGCATCCACGCGGCACTGGGTGTGGCGGTCACGGCAAACGTCTTCGACACGGCGGCTACAGCTGTGGCGAAGTTCGCGGGGGGTTCGTTGAAGTCGTGGTTGGGAAGTGAGTTGGACACAAACTCACACTCGCCACCGCTGGCTGTAATGGTCAGCTGTGCCTCGAAGGCCATGGAGCGCTGAACATCCATGGGGAAGGCTTCATAGCTATCGACGTAGTCGGCGCAGTTGGCGCTGCGTAGACTCAGGAAGAGGTTGGTGAGGTCCACAGGCCCTCCAGCACGCTCACTATCGGTGTCGGCATCACTGTCTGCGCCGGTGTCGGTGCCCAGATCGACCTCGGTTCCGCCAGTGGTATCCGTGTCTCTCTCCTCGGAGGTGTCGGTGTCAGCATCGGTACAGGCCGCAAGGCCGATGAGTAGCAGGGCAACAAGGTGCGGAGTCATGGTCTGGTTTCTCCAATTAGAGGGTCTCATCGCGACGTCTCGCCGCGCAGAACCAGGGCTTCATCACGCAGGCGGTCGCGAACCGCAGCCATGTCCGGGTCACTCGACAAGTCCATCGCTTCGTAGGGGTCTGCCAACAGGTCGTACAGGGCTTCGGTACCGTCCTCGTTACCGATCCACTTGTACTGCTCATCGCGCACAGTGTACCCGCCTTCAAAGCCACTTCCTGGCTGTCCCAACCGCGTCTGCCCCGTGTAGACAGTGGTCCGCAGCGGCGGTACAGACGGGTCCATGAGGGCAGGCATCAGAGAGATGGAGTCGGGTCCAGCCCCGTCTGGAAGCTGCTCAACGCCCATGACTTCGGCAATCGTGGCGTACAGGTCAACCGACGAAACGAGGCCGGTGTGGACACCGTTGCCAACGGTTGGTCCGCGGGCGCACAGTGGCACGTGAACCCCGCCTTGGAACAGTGACCCTTTGGCGCGGTCCGAGGCATGTTCGGCGCGAATGACCCGGCCCGGTGAGCCATTATCGCCGAGGAAGATGACGAGAGTATCGTCGTCAATGACGGCCAGAAGGCGCGCAAGCTCGCTGTCCATGGCCTCCACAGCGGCATCATAGCGTTGGCCGATCGACTGCAGCGAGGCCTGTTGATACAGGCCTTCTGGCGGCTCGTGAAACGGCACATGGGGCGCGTTGAACGCGAGCCAGAGTAGTGACGGCTCGTCGGTGGGTCGCGTCGTCCACCAGGCAATCGCGTCATTTACTTGGACCGTGGTGGCGTAGGTGCTTTGTGACGAAGCCACCCCGTTCTCGACCCGTTCCCAGTCAAAGTAGTCATCCACATTGGCGAGCGAACCGCTGTAGTGATTCCAACCCGACAGGTTGGGCGTCATGGCACCGCCAGACTCTTCGGCGTGCCCCAAGTGCCACTTTCCAATGTTGGCGCCTTCAAAGCCGTCTAACGCCTGAAGAATCCGCGGTAGAGTCTGGATTGTGGGGTCGATCTGGAACGAGCCCCCTACTCCGTCAAGTCCGGTGCGAAAGCCGTAAGCACCCGTCAACACGCTTCCGCGTGTAGGGGTGCAGGTCGGCGTGGCCCACGCGGTATCGAAGCGGACGCCCTCGTCGCAGATGCCGTCAATCACAGGTAGAACCGGGAAGTCTCGCGCTCCGGCTGCGGGCACGTAAAGGTCCGAATAGCTGGATAAAGCGTCAATACCAAAGTCGTCAGCGATGATGAGGACAACGCGTGGCGCGGGCGTTCCAGACGTGTCGGTGTCGACATTGCCTGTGCCCGCATCGCTCGTGTCCCCGTCCGTGGACACCATACCCGCTGTGTCGCTGTCTCCGGAGTCGTCATCTCTGCAGCTTGGCAGCAGGAAGACCGAAAGCAGGACGATAGCACTCGCAAACACTGGGCGGTTCATTCGGACTCCGAGATGCCTCGAAGTCTACAGGCCATGTGTTGCGAAAGTGTGGAGACTGTTGTTCCTACGGAATCGTGACGGGCGACTCGTTCAATAGCGACAGCAGCACCAAGACAAGGATGAGCACAAAGACGAGCGCGCCGATTTGGTGTGGTCGCATGCGACTTCTCCAACAATCGGCGCGCTTTAACTCAACTCGAGGCCTACGGGATCACGACGCCTGACGGCCAGCTCTCGTGGCCGTCGAAGATGTCGTCGATGCCGTCTGCATCGACATCCACGGCGGAGACCGAGAAGCGCCAAGGCTGGGTCAGGTCGAGACCACTGACGGTCGCGGTCTCGGCGAAGACGTCGAAGCCAGAGGCGCCTTCGGTGGCCCCACTCCCGGCCAATGCCCACTCATCATCCGTGGAGAGGCCGTACCAGACTCGGTATCCAGCAATGTCCGCTTCGGGGTTCGGGCCCCAACTCAGCGTGACGGTCGAACCGTCGGAGGCCGCTTCAATGTCTTGTGGGTAGCTGACCGGAACGCCGTCGGCGATGGCGGGCAGTGTGGGCGAGAACGATGCCACGGTGCGTGACGAGTCCACGAGGAAGTCTTGGATGGCGAACCCGGGGTCTTCGCGACCGTCCCAATAGTTGTGGGTCACGTCTACAAAGTCATTGTCGGAGCTGATGCCGACGTCGAGCCAAGGTTCGACCTGTTCGCCAACGAAAGCGTTGTCTTCAAACACGATGAACTGTACAGAATCCGAGTCCACTCCGAACGTCATCGCCCCTTCAGAGCCCACGTGCCCTTGAAACAGATTGTGGGTGACATAGGCGCCGTCATGACCCTTCGTTTCTGCGGCGCCGGCGTTACCAATTACGGTGTTTGCAACCATCTCAACGTAGTAGTTATCTCCCCCGCTGAGCGTAGAGTAGTCGTTAGTCTTCCATGCCCCTTCAGTCTGGCCGACGAACACATTGCCGTTCACCAGCACGCGAGAGCCATCCGGCTCTAATTCCAGGCCCCATTGGTTGCCGATAAACACATTACCGAACACCACCCGCGGGCGGTCGTCTAGCTCCAAACCCGTCCGGTCATTGTCGATGAACCAGTTGCCGCTGACCGTTGCGCTGGACGAGACCGCCAGTCGGATGCCATCGTTGTTGTCGCGGATGATATTGCCGGTAAACTCTGGAGCGTCACCCATGGTCACCTCCACATTGCCCGCACTGCCTGCACTGCCAACAACCTGGTTGTTGCGGAACGCGCCCGTGTCGGACACGTACACGCCCTTGTCTCCAGATTCCTCAAAGACTGAGTCCTCGATGTACAGAATGTCGGAGTCTGCGTACAGCGCTTGTTCTTCGGAGTAGGCCACGTGGATATTCGATAGAACAGGGCCGCCCGAGCTACCGCGGATTTCCAGGGCTGCCTCACCAACACCGCCAGCATGCGTAATATCGACATACTCGAGGATGGAGCCGGATTCGTAGTTCCCGTCGTCATCTAAGCTGGTTCCAATGCTACTCGATGTGAAGTAGATACGACCCCAGTCTCCAGGGGCTGGGTCCGCAGCCGCCGAGAGGAATCGAATGCGGCAGTCTTCGGTGCCGCGAGCAATCAGCTCACCGTCCACTTGCAGAGCACGCCCAGCGGCAAAGGAAATCTGCGTGCACGGTGCAATGTCGAGAGTAGCGCCGGACGAAATCAGAATGTTTCCATCTACTTCAATGAGTTCGGTGTCAAACGGCGCTGGGCTGTCCGCGTAGCCCCAGGTGAGGCTGCTCTCGATGACCTGACCGGACACGACGGTTGGCACGTCGACTTGCCCGTCGCAGTCGTTGTCCACGCCGTCACCATCGATCTCGCTCTGGCCCGGGTTGGTGGGTGAAGACGCGTCGTCGCAGTCACCAGCAAGACTCACTCGGTCGTCAAAGGCAACGCAGGCAGGGATTCCCGTGCCGCTCTCGCCCCAGGTGTCGCCGTCCGCGTCTACGTACCAGCTCGGGATGTCTGGCGTATCCAGGTCAATCGTACCGTTGCAGTTGTTGTCGACGGCGTCGCAGACTTCGTCCTCATCAGGGTTGACGTCGCTGCGCTCGTCGTCGCAGTCGCCTTGCACATTCGCGCCATCGGACGGCCGACTACACGCAAGAATGGTCTCGTCGCTGCCGAAGTCGTCACGGTCGTTGTCGACGAAGAAGGTAGAGGCATCCACGGCATCCTCGTCGCTATCACCGTCGCAGTTGTTGTCGCGGTTGTCGCACAGCTCGGGTGCCTGTGGGTAGACGTCATCGCGGTTGTCATTACAGTCGCCAGTGACCGCAGCCCAGCCGAAGCCAAAGTCACTGCAAGCGAACTGGTCTTCGGTGCCCCAGCCATCACCATCTAGGTCGCGCCAGTAGTTGGCCCCCGTGCTGGTCAGGCCGTCGTCGTTGTCGTCGACCTGCTCGTCACAGTCGTCATCGATACCGTTGCAGATTTCGTCTACACCAGGTGAAATATCAGCATTTTCATCATCACAGTCTGAGGTGTCTTGGCCGAATCCTTCCGGTGCGACACACGCAAGGAGGGTCTCGTCAGAGGCTCCCCACCCGTCTCCGTCAGCATCCGGGTGCCACGGGAGAGCGGTGCTGGTGTCGAGGGTGATGTCGTCATCGTCGACCATGGCATCGCAGTTGTTGTCGACGGTGTCGCAGACTTCGATGGCCGATGGCGAGATGTCCGGGTTGTCGTCGTCACAGTCGGCGGAGTCGGCGGACAGGCCATCGGGCTGGTCACATGAGACAATGCTGAACAGCTGTCCGCCGTGGCCGTCGCCGTCACGGTCGGTCCACCAGCGGGTGGCGGTTGCGGGGTCGAGGGTGGCGTCATCGTCGTCTACGCGGCCGTCGCAGTCGTCGTCGGTACCGTTGCAGACTTCACGAATGTTGGGGGAAATGGCTGCGGAGGCGTCGTCACAGTCATCGGCTGTGGCTGAAAAGCCAATGGGTAGATCACAGGCTTGAATGGTGTCGCCGACTGTAGCTCCGTAACCGTCGCCATCCAGGTCCACGTAGAAGGTTGCACCCGAGGTCACATCGACCGAGGCATCGGCACTGTCCACATCTCCGTCACAGTCGTCGTCTCGGTCGTTGCACAGCTCGGTGGCGCCGGGATTGACGCTGAACGATAGGTCGTCGCAGTCGGACCCGACGGCTGATGCACCAACAGGAAGCTCACAGGCGAAGATGGGAAAGAGTGTGGAGCCGAAGCCGTCCGCGTCCCGGTCTAGGTAGAACTGGGTGCCGGTAGCGACGTCTAGGTCCGGGTCGGCGGCGTCAACGAGGCCGTCACAGTCGTCGTCGACAGGTCCACAGCGCTCAATGCCACCGGGGAAGATGGTGGCGTCTGCATCATTGCAGTCGTCATCGAGAGTGACGTACTCGGACGGTTGGGCGCAAGCTAAGACCGAGGTCTCAGCGTCACCATGGCCATCGGCATCGGCATCGGCGTAGAAGGCGACGCGGTCGCCAGCGTCTTCGTCGAGCTCACCATCGCAGTTATCGTCGAGACCATTACAGCGCTCGATAGCACCTGGGAAACGGTCAACATCGAGGTCCGCACAGTCGGTAGCTTCGGCGGAGGCCCCTGCGGGCTGGCTACAGGACCGCAGCGGCATTGCCGTACCCGCGGCACCATCGCCATCGGCATCCATGAACCACTGAGTGGCATCGGTAGCTTGGTCGTCGATCGCTCCATTGCAGTCGTCGTCGATGTCGTTGCAGATTTCTTCGGCGCCGGGGAAGACACCGGCATTGGTGTCATCACAGTCGAATGCGGCTTTGACACCATCGCCATCGCCGTCGATAGCCGCATCCAGATCGGAAGAGACCTGCGAACAAGCCGAAAGCGCCAACGCGGCACTCAATCCCAAAAACGTTCTTGTCATCACATGTACTCCTGCAGGTAAAACGCAAGCGTCTAGTCGGGGAAAACCGAGGAACCTTGAATCAAACAGGAGGATTGTGCTGACGAAATCAGGCTCTCATGATTGCCAACTCGCGACAGCACGGGGTTCATCTTCAGCTCCGCACAGGTCCATCGAGCCTCGGATTCACCGACCTTGGTCTGCATTTGTCGGCTTGGGGTGGCTCGCTCCCCCACTTCTGCCAAGTCCACAGCGCGGGTCGCGGTGATGTCGACGCCCGTAGCGTGAGCAACCTGTGGAACTGGAAGGCTCACCTCTTTTCCATGACTTGCCAGCGTTGACGCATTCAGCGCCGAGGCTGGGATGGGTAAATGCGTACATGCTCCGCCAAGGTTCGCCTGAAAGGTGCTTCGCCTCTCAATCGTCAGGCAATGAGAAAAGCGTAATCACCTCAGTAATTCTCCGACACCATCGGCGTCTTCAGCGAATCCCGCCCGGGTCCGACACCCATTTCGGCACTCTTTCTGAGATTTTACTTGGCTTGGGGGGTGTGGTTGTATTAAGAGGGCGACGTGGGATGGAGCAGTCAGGTAGCTCGCCGGTCTCATAAGCCGGAGGTCGGCGGTTCAAATCCGTCTCCCGCAACCACAAACAACAGGCCCGCGCTCTTCGGAGTGCGGGTTTTGTTGTTTTCGGAACCCTTTCGTCGAAGCCTCACGGTCATGAGCACCGCAAGATGGCACCGTTGACAAGGTCTCCCTCACACCAAAGAACAATACCTGCGGGTGGTCGCACCCGATAGTGGGGCCTTGGCCTTCCACACAGAGCTTGCCGGACACCGTGCAAGGCACTGATTTTTAGGGTTGCATGCCAGCGTTGTGTGAGTGTGTTACGTGGCGA
>JBLHSN010000094.1:0-17851 GCA_047626195.1 Myxococcota bacterium | reverse complement strand
GGTGCAGGATGACTGGCTCGAGGAGACGGTGTCCAGTCGACCGACGCCAAGAACACATGTCGGGTGTCATCCAACTCCCGCAACGCGGCGCTGTCCGGCGAAAACGCCGACCCTGACAGCCGCCAGTCCGCTTCATCGGGAATGGGCACATCCGTTTCGCCTGACTCCAACGCCAAAAACGTTTGCGACTCCTTGGGTTTCGCGACATCCAACTCGGGGTGTTCCGCGAGGAGCTCTTGAGCGACTTCGGCGAGTAATCCGTCAAACGACAGGTCCGATGTTGGCGCCGATGCCTCCACAGCCGGGGATGACTTTCCACATACGGCCGGCAGTTCGGTCACATTCGCGCTCAATGCCAAGGCAGCGGTCACAAGCCCTCCGGGAGTTCAATCGGAGCTGCAAGACGCTCTGCGAGGCCTGCCGCTACCGAGGGATTCATTTTGGCCAACGCCTTTCCCGCTTTCGCGGGGGACATCCGTCGAAGAACTTCAACAGCTAACTCCGGGTCTGTCGCGGAAAGCAGAGGTGCTGCTTGAGCATCTCGCATCGATTCTACACGTCGCACGAGGTCTACAACGCGTGATTCTTGTGCTTCGTCCAATCCATCCAAGAGCCCAGAAATCTCGGTACGCAACGCGTCGAGGCGTTCGAGTCGGGCCTCTAGGTCAGCCTGTACACCGGTCAGCGCACTCTCTTGCTCGACAACGCCACGTTCGCGACGGTCAAGCTCGCGGGACCGTTGGTCCAACTGCTCCGCAAGCTCGGTCAGCTCTCGTGCCGTGCCCCATGGGACTTCTGAACGCGTCGCAGAGGGGCCACTGCTGGCGGTGTTCGGACCGCCGAAGGCAGCACCACTCGCAACGACAATACCAGCGACGACAGATACCCGTCCCCAACGTCGAATACGACTCATGACTCGCCTCGGAGCCAGCCCATACGAGCCAACTCATCTAGCTCGGCCTGCTCTTTGCGCATGGCTTCGGCACGACGCCTCGCTTGGCGCCGCTCGAATAGTCGTTCAGCCACCTTTTGTTCGGTCTCTCGCTGCAGGCAGCGTGCGTCATGCTCCGCTACCTTCTCGTTTAGGCGCTCAACATCCCGAGCCACAGCGCGGCGCTTCATTTCGCCATTCAGAACGAAGGCGCCTCGGCCCACCGCTTCTTCGCCAGACCGTGAGTGACCCGTGTAGGCATCACGGACACGTGACGCCCACGCCTGTTCAAGATCGACTGCAGCGTTGCGCTCGGTTTGAACGCTCACCCGCTCTGCCTGAGCGAGCTTCGCTTGTAAAGCCCGAAGGCGAGCAATTCGAGCCACAACGTCTTTCATGACAACTCCGATGACGAACCATCGGAATCGCACCCCAGGACTTAAGAAAACCCGCACGCCCGCCGACAGACTCTGTGGAGCTCCAGCACATCTATGCATGTTCTCATTGTCGATGACAGCCGCGCCATGCGCCTCTACATACGTCGCGCTCTTCGTCGGATGGACGTGTCGGCTACGTCCGTGACGGAAGCCACCGACCCTATGCACGCTTGGCGGCTGATGCGGTCGACCACATTTGACCTGGTCCTCAGCGACTGGAATATGCCGAAGATGACCGGTTTAGAACTCCTCAAACGCCTGCGACGTTCCGGAGTGACAACCCCGTTCGGATTCATCAGTGTGGAATGTTCCAGCACGTCTTCAGATGCGGCACGCGAGGCAGGTGCCGAATTTCTGCTCAACAAACCATTCAGTCAATCGGCGTTCAACGCAGCCATCACCCCCCTAGTGCCAGCATGACCAAACACCTACAATCCATTGCCGAGATCAGCGAATTGCTCGCGACCTTGTTCGACCGTCGCCTACCTGTCGCCAAGGTGGATGGGGTCACCGGCCCCGCAGGCGCAATCGCCAGCTATCGCTTCAACGACCGAGGACTTGCCGGTGCCCTTTGGGTCGACCCAGTCTTCGCACTGGCGACCACGTGCAGGCTGTCCCTCATCGAGTGTGAACAGGCCATGGCTCGCATGAAAGACGACCTGTTTCTCCCCAGTGATTGGCACAATAACTTCCGCGAAATCGCGAATATCTGCAGCCGTTTTTTCGCCGCACCCGAGGCTCCTCGAGTCGTCTTGGACAACGTGTGGATTGCCCCAGAAAACCCGCCCCAAGCACTGATGAGCGACATGCAAACGCTCTTAGACCACTGCATTGTGCGTATTGACTTTGGGGAGTACGGCATGGGCCACCTTCATGCCGTGGCGTGCGCATGAACGCAGTTGTCGACAGAATGTGGCTTGTAGAAGGCTTTCACGACTTCGCTGTGGAACTAGCCATTGCCAGGCGTCAGCTAGAGTCGATGATTCTTGCAAATGCCAATGCCTTACCGAGTATCGAGCAACGTCGACATGCGTACGCGACGTATACGAAGCTCGCCTCAAGCGCCAATACGCTGGGTCTGACTGACGTATGTGTGGCGCTTGACGCCGTCTGCGACCTTGTCGACCCCAGCCGCATCCATCCAAGCGCGGCGGGAGTCTACGGGCGTCGCGTCTTCGCCGTTGGCAGCCAGCTGGACCATGTGACCGGAGATGTGGCGATGGCGGTTTCACGGTCCAGCGAGTGGGCACCATCGAGGCCGGTCGACAGCAACAACATGGAGTCGGCTGGCGAACTGCTACTGGATAACGGCGCCCGAGCCGCCATCGACGTAGCCCAACGTTTGGGACGAGTCGTTCGAGTCCGCGTGGACCGCAGCCCGGTGAGCATTCCGTCGCTCTTGCTACCGGTATTCCACCGGATGGCACTGCAGCTCATGAGAAACGCAGTGGTTCATGGCATCGAAGACAGCATCGGTCGACGAGCTGCGGGTAAGCCGGCAACGGCGGTCATCAACATGGCGTTTCGGACCGAGGGCGCCGCTGCTGTGCTCCATGTCAAGGACGACGGGCGCGGTATTGATACGAAAAGGGCCGAGGTCCCAGAGTCCCACGGCCCTACTCAACTCTGGCATGCCATCGCCGCACCCGGGTTCTCCACCGCTGGACACGACATTCGTTCGTACGCCGGGCGGGGCATCGGGCTGACCCGGATTCAAAATACCCTCGAACGTTTGGGCGGCCATGGCGAAGCCCGAACATGGGCTGGCCACGGCACCCATATCCGCTTGTGCTTGCCTACCGAATCGTAGTCCAGCGCGACCACCCAAAGAAACCACTCCACTACTCCCCCATCCATCCGACTCACAGGCACTCGCCGACGACCCTCCCCTGGAATCACAATGAACACCCTACTCGCCGCCGCCCACGATGTCCGACCTGACGCCGCCAAGACCATTGTGTTGTCTTGCAATGCGCAATGGCGAGACCGACTGACACGGATTCTTGAAGCGGATGGCCAGGCGATAATCGTCTGTGAAGCTTCGTCGGCCGAGACCGTCTTCACCTACCTGAAGAACAACGTTGTGGACGCCATTGTCGTCGACCCGCACGCTCTTAGGGAGCGCTCCTCCGAGACGATTCGGGCATGGACACGTCAAGACCCAGTCGCAGTCATTGTCGCTTCGCACGACCCAGTGACGGCGGTTGAAGCGTTAAGTGCGGGCGCGATTATCGCTACTCCCACACCCGACTCGGATGACCTTGGGTCACCGAAGGCCCACCAGCTTCGCAAAGCAGTCGCCACAGCGCTGACCAGCCGGGCTGTTTACCGGCCGCCAACATCTCTGCATACCCTTCCTGATCTGCCATTCACGAGAGCAGAACAGCGGACCATCGCCATCGTCGCTGGAATTGGCGGCGCTGCCAGCTTGGAATCGCTCATTGCACACTTGCCACCTTCGGTCCCCGGTATCGTCGCGATGCTCGACATCCACCCCGCATGGCTTGACGCTCTGGCTAAACGCCTAGACCGCGTTGGTGTTCTCGACGTCACGGTTGGATCCAACGGAGACTACCTGCGTCCAGGCACTGTCTGCCTGACCCCAACTGACCGCCAAGTGACCGTGTCACGCAGCTCAGACGGACAGTTCATCTTGCGCGTAGGTGAGCGGCTAACTGCACCGCCATCACCAGAAGCATTCCTCCGCTCAATTGGTGCCAACGCTCGCTCCAGCGCCCTTGGCGTCCTCTTGGGTACCCACGATGAAGGGGCTGCACGTGGACTCCGCATCGTAGCCGAGAATGGCGGTCGTATTCTAGTCGAAGACCCAGAGACCGCCGTGGCAAGTTCAGCCGGAGCACTGGCACTGCGCGAAGGCATCGTCAGCGAAGCCACTGAACTACGTCGTCTTCCGTGGCGAATCCTCGAAGAAGCCCTCACGAGTGTCTTTGAGAAGTAGACTCATGGGGCGAGGTCCGTTGTGACATCTCCCCTACCGCCCCTGTACACCGAGTGGATGCGTCAAGCCCTAGATTCGGCCGTGCCGCCCACCGAGACTCGGGCCACATGTAGTTCGTGCGCCATGTGTGAGGGGCCAACCTCACCACCCAGGGCTGTTCCGGCTTTCTCACCGTCGGTCACCTGCTGTACGTACATACCCACACTGTCGAATGTTGCTGTTGGCCGAATCCTGCTGGGCGATGACACTCTCGGTGGTCGCAGCTCAGTCATTGCCCGCATCGGCCGACACGTTGCGGTGACTCCGCTTGGACTCGGCTGGCCACATGCGCAAAGCGAGCTGTACAAGGACACCGAGAAGCACTTTGGACGACATGAAGGGCTACGCTGCCCCCACTACGTCCATACGAAAGAAGGCGGACGATGCGGTATCTGGCGCGACCGAAACGCGACCTGTGCCACCTGGTTCTGCAAACATGACCGCGGAGCAACCGGCAGGCGTGTATGGATGGCAATTCGCGACCTGTTGGGTACCGTTGACGCCCAGCTTGCCTGGCACACAGTCGATGCTCTCGGCATCTCTGTAGACCGCCGCGAGCGCTTAGCGCCACGTCCAGGACTGCTTCGGGGCTACGACCTCGTCGATGGGCATCGAGGTCCCCCAACCCCAGCCCACCGCGAGGCCGTCTGGGGACGCTGGCTAGGTCGCGAGCACGCGTTCTACAAAGCCTGCGCCCAGCACGTCGAAGGATACCGCTGGAACGATATCCAGCGCATCGTCGGCGGAACTCTCGACGCTCCCATCGCAGCGGTGGCCGAGGCTATCGCGGCGCTTAGTGCTCAGAAAGTGCCCAATGCGCCCGTCCGGGGAAATGTCACCCAACAGATACAAGCGACAGGGCAGATCTTGGTGAGCGGCTATTCGACCTACGACTCGCTGGTCTTGAGCGCCGAGCAAGTCACCGCATTGAACCAATTTGACGGCGCGCCACTGACACTCGTGCGCCACCGCCTTCAGGAGCACGGAGTGGATATCGACGATGCAACTCTGCTGCAGTGGCTCGATGCCGAGCTGCTACTGCCACACAAAGACACCCGCTAGTCGTTGATTAACGCTTCGAGTTGCTGGACCTTCAATTCAACGCTTAGCAGCAGCGTGTCGACATCACTTCGGTCGAGGACCAAGGACGGCAGCGGTTGGTCCATCACCCGATACAACATCCCGTCTACGCCGAGCCCACGACCGGTCAGGTAGGCCAACGTGTCCGCAACATGGATGACCTGCACCAGATCCCGATTTGAGCAAGCGTCTTGCGGGCGATGGTGAAAGCGCAACGCATCCACCAGAGACGGCGGCAAGTCCCAAGCCTGTGCGACCCGCGCACCCAGCTCAGCGTGGTCAATACCGAGCAATAACCGCTCGACAGCATCAAAGGTAAGCTCTTGCCTAGATTCCAGAGTGTCTTGCACCCGCCGGCCAAGGCCCGTCAACGCACCACTTGCCACTAGCTTCCCGACGTCCACAAGTAGACCTGCGGTGTAGGCAATGGGGGCAGAGACATTCGCCCGCGCCGCTAAGGCCTCGGCCAACAGTGCGACGCGAACACTGTGTTCCCATAGGGCATCGACATCCATGCCGTAGCCTTCCAACGTCTCTAGGCTAATTGTCCGCATACCCCGGGCGACCACGGTACGAAGCAGCCACGCTTCACCCAAAACCGACAGGGCTTCGTCGACGGACTCGACAGGCTCGACACATTGCCGAATCGCACCCGAGTTGGCCATGCGCAATGCGTCTGCGACTAAGCCAGGCTCCGTTCGTACAATATCCGACACCTGGCAACGTGAATGGTCGGGGTCCGCCATCACCGAGAGCAGTCGAACCACTGCCTTAGGAATCGACGGGAGCTCCACACCCTCCTCGAGAGCATCGACAATGTCCTGCTCGGCAATCACGGCTGTCCTGCTGTCATCAATACCAACAATTGCCCAAACACCGCTTGGTGTACATGTCGCGCTCTTGAACCGCCTAGGTGACGGGTCTGAATCACAAGACCATGGGTAGCAAGCATCACCTCGACCGCGCGCACCAGGCGCTGCGGACCGTCGTAGGTCGGGGGGTCGTCCATTAGGCGGCTCCCACCGACCATCGCCACTTGTACGTCCTCCGCCTTAACTTCGAGGTCAGACAGAACGCGAGCGACCTCCGCAATCCCACGGTCGGCAAATACGAAGGGCATTGTCTGGCCTAGGGCTCTGTGATGATGAGCTGCTGGGAATGCCACGTGCAGTATCCCAGCAATGGAGAGGTCTGGAACGTGAAAACAGACCGCGACCGTCGAGCCAACGGCCCGACACGTCAGCGGAGGCCCGGAGTTGACCAACGCAAGTTCGCCTACTCGCACAGTGCGTCTAGAGATGTTCCGTAGGAATCCCGTCCAGTGAATCTTACTGGGTCCGTTTGGTCGGTGAGTGACGGGGATATTAGACGTCATCAGACTCTTCCTCCACCGCTTTTATCGGTCGGAGTCAACCATTGATTTAGGCAATTCCCTCCCTGGATTTCACTCATTTGGCAACTCGGCCTGCTCGGGAATTCGGCTATCTTCTGGCTCCTCATCCGAGCGAAGCACCGTGAACTCTACACGCCGGTTGGCGCGGTCGGACAGCGGGTCGTCGTGGGGGACCAGCGGACGGTCAAAGCCATACCCCTTAGCGATTAGACGGTAGTCGTCAATACCTGAACTAACCAGCCAGCGTAGGACCGACTCGGCCCTGCGTTGCGACAACCGAACATTGTAGCCACGTGGGCCGTTGTCGTTGGTGTGCCCCTCAACGAGCAGATGCTTGACCTCGGGGTGCTCGCGCAGAATATCGGCGACCGCTGACAACACCGCAGTACTCGAGTCCAGGCGAATCTGATCGGAGTTTTCGTAGAAGAAGATGTTCTCGTGGACCACAATTCGGTCCCGCTCCAGCGTGGCCAGCACGGGCTCGGAAGCAACCGGCGAGGGCTCGGGACAGGTCTGGTCACACACTGGCAGTTCGGGGAGTGGCGGTGGTGGTAAAGTGACCGACTCAGGACGGCGATTGACACGTCCCACAGCAACAAACCCGCGCCAAGCCGACGCCCCAGGAGCGTTGGAAAGTCCAGCACCAGCCCCCACCGATACCCACCAGCCCGTCTTCGCACGTACACGCACGGCGCCTGTGGCTTCAATGGGCAGTTCCACCACTCCGGTGCTGCCTTGACTGACTAGCTCTCCTTGCAGTGCAAAAGCCGAGCTCATGTCCAACCGTGCAGAGACCCCGAACAGCGGAGCCAAGCCAATCGTCAAGTTCCGTTCTGTCCGACGAGGTGCAACACGGACTCCAGCGTTTGCCGACACCGAGACGGGGCCAACCGACCACCCCGTGACCGCCATCAAGCCGCCTGCAGCTGTCGGAGCACCAACGTAGCGCTCGGCTGTCCCGGTTGGGACCCATAAGCTTGGGACAACGGCCAGTCCGGGTCGCCCACCACGCGCACGCCACACGCCAAATCGGGCACCAAGCCGCAAATCACCCATGGCTGGGGTCATGCCACGCCTATCGGACAGCACTGGATGCAGCGGCAGTTCCACGTCAAAGCGGACTGCGTCAGAAACGGCCAGCGACACTATCAAATCAGTGGTCAGGAGACCACGAATGACGGCTGAATCACCTTCTGGACGTCGCTCGACCAGTGGCTGACTCGCATAGTCTGTGACCAATGCTGCCGACCAAGTGCCAGCATCGGACGGCTCGATAGGCTCTACGCGCAAGCCCTCACCATCGGCCCGGTACACGGTCATTCCGTGGCTATCTAGGCCGTCGGCTGCAAGAGCAGCCGGGGCTGCCAACAACAAGCCTGCTAGCCAGCGACGGCGACCGAGGAGCAGTCCGAGGAGTGGAAGCAAGAAGGCCGCCGAGCGGTTGCCACTCGACCCACACCCACCACCGCCAAGATCACCATGGTACCAAGCGTAGTCATCGACACCATCAAAGTCTAAGTCGCGTTCCCCCTCATCGGCATCGAGAAAACCATCGCCATCCGCGTCGGTATCCAAGGCGTTGGGCACACGGTCGCCATCGATATCCGTCTCGGGGATGCCGTCGCCATCGGGGTCTACGGTCCACTCGTTGACCGACAGGATGCCGTCGCCATCGTCATCTGTGTCCAATGCGTCGATCACTCCATCGCCATCGGTGTCTAGGCGGTCCCGGTAGACCTCGTTCTCTTTGCCATCCGGCTGGCCATCACCGTCTGAATCAGGGTTGCGCGGGTCGGTGCCCAGACGCCACTCCTCAAAATCCATCAGGCCGTCTGCGTCCGGGTCGATGTCTTCTGCAAAGCCATCACAGTCGTCGTCCCGTCCATTGATCTGCTCGCGAGCATTTGGGTGAACGCGCCCGCGAGTGTCGTCGCAATCGTCGCCACCGTAGGCCACAGCGTCGTAGCCATCGAAGTCAGCGTCGTAGTCGCTCCACCCGTTGCAGTTGCTGTCGAGGCCATCGTAGGGCTCATCGCGAGCATCGGGGTGAATAGTGGCGTCATCATCGTTGCAGTCGCGTCCACCGGCGCTCACTACGTCAAAGCCGTCGCGGTCAATATCGAAGTCCGACAAGCCATCGCAGTTGCTGTCGAGACCGTCATACGGCGTATCTGGCGCACCGGGGAAAACGCTGGCAGAGGCGTCATCGCAATCGAGCCCCCCTACTTGGCTGGCGACAAAGCCGTCCTCGTCTACATCGACGACGTCGCGTCCGGTGCAGTCCTGGTCAATGCCATCGTAGGGCACCTCAATGGACAAGGGGTGTACGGTAGGGTCGTTGTCATTGCAGTCTGAACCACCGGCATCAATTGCGTCAAACCCATCACGGTCCGCATCGCCGTCGCTCCAACCATCGCAGTCGGAGTCAATACCGTCGTACGGAGCGTCAGCGGCACCCGGGCGGATGCCAGGGTCGAGGTCGTCGCAATCGCTGCCGCCAAAGGCGTCCCAGTCAAATCCATCCAGGTCTTGGTCGAAGTCGGAGCGCAAGTCGCAGTTGCTGTCGATGCCGTCGTACCAGACATCGTCTGCGTCGGGATTGATGCTGTCGGCGTTATCATTGCAGTCGGGCCCTCCCACTTCGATGGCATTGAATCCATCGCCATCGCGGTCGATGAGGTCTTCGCCGTCGCAGTCTTGGTCGATACCGTCGTACGGCACTTCTGTGGCTCCAGGAGCAATCGACCGGTCGGTATCGTCACAGTCAATGTGGTCAAAGAAGCCGTCACCATCAAGGTCCTGAACCGCAGCATCCGGACCACCATAAGCCCCAATATCGCTCACGCTCCCATCCACATCTAGGATGCCTGGCGCGCCCGTATCGATGAGTGGACTGCCAATGCGTAGGTGCAAGTCGTCATCGCCGGTGTCGCCGTCCAGCGTAAGTTGGCGCAGCAGTGGGTCGACGGTGAGGTTGCCGGAGATGGCGCCCGGGTCTCCCCAAAAGCCGACCCAATCGCCGCCCGCATTGTCCCAGGCATCGTTGTAGAAGCGGTCTGCCCCCACCACAGCGAGTTCATCGGCGTACAGCCCACCCCCGTCCGCTGCATGAGCGAAGAGACCGTTGATCAACCGAATTGGCGCGTTGATAACGTAGACATGTCCGCCATCAAAGGCAGCTCCATTGCCGACAAAGGTGGTGTTGATGACGTCGCAGGGCGGCGTAGCGTCGAAGGCCATTCCACCGCCACGCTGAGCGGTGTTCTCTTGGACCACGGTATTTCGGTGTGCGCAGCTGTCAGCCGTTAGGCGCTCCCCCCATCCGCCGCCTGTTCCGCCGGCTTCATTGGTAGAGAGGGTCATACGCGCGGTCTGCACGCTCTCGGCGTCTTCAATGTACGCACCGCCACCGTCTCCCGTAGCGCGGTTGGTTCGCAATACAGAGTCGTCGACGACGAGCGGGCCCGAGCGGCGGACCAGAAGGCCTCCGCCATCGGCACCAGCCGTGTTGTCATCGAACAGGGTGCCCGTGATGGTGAGTGAGCCGGGTGTTCCAGTGGGCAACCACGCCAAGCCACCCCCACCGCCCGCGCTTGCGCGATTTCGACGCAATACACTATCCGTCAGCATGACAGAGGTCGCAGCCCCGATGACCACGGCTCCACCATCGCTTGTGGTGGCTTCGTTGCCATCAAAAGTGCTGCCTTCAATCACGATAGTGCTGTCAATTCGGGACAGCGCCAGAGCTCCGCCAGCGCCCGTTGCTCGGTTGGACAAAAAGGCCACGTTGCGAAGCTCAACCAGCATGCCCTGGACCGCGTGTACGGCTCCGCCATCGGAGCTCGACACGTTGTTCGACCACGTCCCACCGTCAGCGACCAACGACGCACTGCCGGTCATGTGCACCCCGCCGCCGTCTGACGACCGGTTGTCATCGAGCGACGTCGAAGTGAGTACAGCTCGCGTGGCACCGGATAACGACAGAGCGCCGCCGACGCCCGTCGTCAGATTGCCTTCGAGGGTGACATCGGTCAGCTCGGCGCGACTGGAGCCGGTGAGCGCGATGCCTGCTCCCATACCGGCGCTGTTGTCGCGAATGGAGGTGCCAGAGAGACGAACCAGGGAGGCCCCTTCGGCGAAGATGGCACCCCCGCCGGTCAAGCCAAGGCCCGAACCCGTCGAGTTGCCAACCAACTCGCCTCCAACCAGGTCGACCGTCGCGTCACGCGTGAGAAGAAGCGCTGCACCAGGGGTACGGTCGCCGACCGTGTCCCGGATGACGAGGCCGGAGCCATCGAGTGTACCGCCCGACACATGAATGCCGCCTCCAGCATTGGAAGCGGTTGTTTGGAGTACCTGTACATCGTCAACGGTGATGTCTGCGTCGTACACCATAATGGCGCCGCCGAAAGCGCCATCAGCCGAGAAGATGTCTACGTTCGACAACTCAAGCCATGACCCTTCGTACCCGTAGAGGGCACCGCCACGGCGACCCGCACTGCCGGAAATCACCACAGACTGCAGTGTCGCCACGCCACCACGAACGCGCACTGCACCGCCATCCATCGTACCTGAAACACCACTATTCTCGATGCGCACGTTGCGCAGCTCGAGGGTACCCGTCACGACGTCGGCAGCACGTGCCTGGGTTGGGCGGATAGTAAAGCCGTCCATCAGAATGGACTCGCCGAGTGTTGCCTGAAGCGCTGTCTGTGAGGTCGGAGGTTGAAGAATGGTCAGCGTAGCGCCACCAACACCTACAAACTCCAGGCTCTTTCCAAGCGGACGAATCGCCTCCATATAGGTACCTGCGGCGACCTCAATACGGTCGCCATCGGTCGCCGCAAGAACAGCGGCTTGTACAGTTGCATGCTCGCCACTCGGCCCAACGGTGAGTGTAGCGGCGGCGGCTGTGGCAAAGGGGAGGAACCACATAGCGCTAACCTAGGGAATTGGGAATCAACCCGGGTTAGACTTAAACGCGAATCGCCACGACACGAGGCCGGACATGTCGCGGTCAAACCGCCACCGTCGAATACGCTCGGACATGCAGCGCACCGCAATCTCGTCACCAAGCGTATCGTCAGCGACGCCGAGGGAGTTGACCCTACCGTAGCGAACATTCCATTCAAACTCGACGCTGCCCTGTGCCGAAGCATCAAACTCAAGAGCATTTTCGTAGCACTGAACGAGCTGGCTCAAGCGCTCCGCCACAGCAGGCCCCACGGTATCGGAGTCCCCTTCATTCAACTCAATGAAAACGCGATTTTGCGCCACTGACGGCTCGCGAGGTCCAAGGTCTAGGCTCGCCACGCTTGGTGACGGCACGGTCGGTACAGGTGCTACAGGCAACACAGCGGATGCCAAGATAGGGGTCGGCTCCTGAACGTCGACCGCCGCCACCTCTTCAACCACAACCGGCGGGGGTTCGACATCGACGACCGTGGTCTCGACGGTAGGCAGGTCCACTTCTGTCACATCGAGCCACAGCGATGGCACCTCCGACACTGGATCTGCGTCAGACATACTTGCCATTTCGTCATACGAAGGATCCACACTCTCACCGGGCTCCACATCCCACCAGATTGGGGCAACAACGAAGGCGGATGCAAGTGCATTAGCGAGCTCACTCGCCGGTTCCTGCGTTCCAGCCCACTGACGGATGCTCTCCATCGAACCTCGCTGACGCAGGTATGACAACGCATCGGCATGGGCCTTCTCGTCGAGACGACCGCGAATCAAATCTTCGACTATAGCAACTTCAAGGTCGATATATTGCCGTTTTGCGTACTCATCAATACGTATTGCCACCATTCGGTCAGGATGGTGCCACGACAGCGACGTTGGAATCGGGCTCGGCAATTCCGCGCGGTCCAGAGCAACTGGAAGAAGCGCTAGGCCTACGCCAAACACGACTCCTCCCAGAAGAGGACCAACGGAACCGTACGACCACGGAAACCTAGAAGATGGGGTTTGCGGACGATTTTCGTTTGCTACAGGCATTTCTGGCACGGGGACTCCCAGCGTGAGTACCCCCCTCATCGGATCGAATCGCCAACTCCAAAGCGGAATCTTCGCAAAGCAAATCCATCTTGTCGGTTGCGTCGACAACTGGTTTTCGGATAGTACTTAAAGTATGATGGAACGCGACATCGCCCGTAAATTACGTGATCTTCGGATTGAGCGTGGGATGAGCCAAGCACAAATAGGCTCGGCCCTTGACCTTTCCGCCTCTCAGGTCTCACGCATCGAGAGCGGAAAGCGTGGCCTGTCGATCGAGCAACTGGGCCCGTGGGCACGGGTATTGGGCGTGCGAGCCGAGCTGATTCTGTGGCATCCGGGCGAGCAAGAAGGCGGGCTAGACACCATCGCTGGCCACGTGGATGCGGAAGGAATGGCCCTACTGCGCCAGGTGGCAGGGTCTGTACCGCATATGACTCCGCCTGCTCGAGCAGCGCTATCCTTGGTCTTGCAGCTTTGGCGTGCCGAGAGCTTGGGCGATGACTTGGATACAAGTGAGCCGGCTACGTTCACCTAGCCGCAGGCTTTAACGATCGAACTCGGATCGTTTGTCGGACTGGGCGTGCCACTAGGAACCTGTGCGTTGCGGAATTTTTAAGCAGTGACGGTCTGCGACCTTATCCGCGGATGGTGACAGCAACCCGACTGGGGCTACACACCCTTCATCGATGTCTTTGGCTGACGTTCTACTCTACTCGGATTATTCCGCTTCGCCCTATACATCCATCTGCCCATGCATCGATCACCGCCACTCCTGGGCCCACGCCCACCACACGGCCGGCATCGTCGACCCGAAGTACCTCGGGGTCTGAAGACGTCCAGCCCGCCGTCTGGGTGACGTCGTCCACGCTGAAGTCGAGTCGGTAGGCAACCGCACGCATCCGAACGGCCTCTCCGGAAGTCATTCGCACCGGCGCACCATCCACGCGCATGGAGCTGACTGGACTACCGGTAACTTGCACGCGAATGGGTGCTCCCTGAACGCCATTGCGCACCGGTCGCACGGTCGCCATGCCTTCGCTGACGGCGACCAGCGTACCGCCAAACTCGATGCTGAGAATCTCGCCCGCTGCGCCTTCGAAGATGAGGTCATCGACACCCAAATGAATGGCCTCACCTCGGCGCATCGCAATGGAAGACGGCAGCTCGGTAGCGACATCACGAACGACGGCGCGTACGTCATCGGGTGCACCGAACGCCGGAGCGACCGGAACAAGAGCGGTACACAACCAGAGCCAAAAGGAACGAGAGCGGGAAGGGCGTGCCATGAGAACTCCGAACTAGGGGAAGACCAAACTGACGGCATCGAGGGGGTCCTCGACAACGAAGACTTCGTTGACGGGAATGGAGGTCCAGTCATCAATGACCAGTACACCCATCAACTCGTAGCGACCGGGCGCAAGATGGCTTGGCCCTTCGATTTGTAGGACCCGCGCTTGCCCGGGCATGAGATACCGGTTGTCTCGACCGGAGAAGGTCGCCACGGCTCCGTCGCCGCTGCGAATCGCACCCCGAAATGTGGGCTGCGCATGTGAAACACCGTTGTTTGCCAGGCTCAAGTCCACTCGCAGCATGGAATCCTCATCGCTGACGAAGGAGTCAACCCGGTCGATATCGACAGTCGGTTGGCCGTTCGCCACGAGCACCGGTACCGCAATCCGCGAGGTGGTGATCATGCCGCCGTCCTCAGTGACATCCGGAACGACCTCTTCTACAAAGATCACGCCGTAGGTGGCCCCCGCACCCACATTCGGGATGTGGATTTGGACGGGGACTTGGGTCGGCTCGGAGGCATCCACCCACAGGGTGGTTGCATCTACCGACAGCTCAGCGGACCGTTCAGAGGTTCCGGTAGGTGGAAAGGCGGAACGTCCGTCCTCCCATGTCCAGTCACCGGTGTACACCCGGACTTGCCGGGCGCCGCGCCCACTCATTCCAATCGTGAGCATCTGGGTGACCGTGGTTCCAGACGACGCATCGACATCCAGCCAAGCTGGCGACACCGACAGTTCATCGGCCTGGGCGGTCAAGCTGGCAAGCAAGAGAAAGAGCGACATCACAACAGCTCCGGAGCAGCAGTGAGAACGTAGGTGGCTGACATACGCCCTGGTCGGGCTCGGTCCGGAACGTGCAGTACCAGCGAAACGGGGGTCTGCTCACGGCCATCGCCGTCGCAGCTCGTGGACCTCGCATCGAGGGCATACGCGCCATCTGCGACACCCGTCCTGGCGCGACGAAACACATTGTCCGACAAGCGAGAACAGGAAAAACCGAAGGTGACTTCGTCACTCACAGCACCTGAAGACGAGATGTGCAGTTCCCCGGCAATACCACCTGAAAATCGGGTCTGTGCGCGAAGGTCCGCAACGTAGAACGCACCGCCATCATCTGCGCGCTCGATGACGCGTCCGGTCAGGGGCCGACGGCCTTCCGAGTTTACCAGACCCAGATTCACAAAGCCGGTTCCTCGCCGTCCAGGCGTAATCCGGGTCTCACCGGCTCCGGAGACTCGAATCGAGGTGGTCCCGACAACCGTCGCAGACAAACGCACAGAAACTGACGCCGACGACGTCCCGTCGGCGCTCGCCGACACCCCATGTTGGCCACGCGGATTAATTTCTTCCCGAGGTGCCGCTAGCGCTAAGCTTGGAAGAAATAGTGCAATCAGTAAGGTGCGGTGCATTGGAACTCCGGTACTACCGGTTCAACGGTCCTCCGCACGAGGAATGTAAGAGTAATTTACGACAGGCTCCGGACCAAGCGGAAACCGACCGCCGCGTCTACCTGCTCCTGTCGTAGGGCACGCCTTGCGCCCACACGAGCATTCGTTGCCTCGTCTCTGAATGAGCCACCACGGACGACCCGACGCACCGGCGCCTCATCAGGAGCTCCAAAGACGAATCCACCGCCAACGGCCGGGTCGCTGACCCACACATCGCCACACCACTCGGACACGTTTCCAGCACACCCGCGAACACCATAGGGACTCTTGTCATTCTCAAAGACGTCGATACCCACGGCCTCGTGGGCAACTTCCATCGTGGCTGCCGCCCCCCAGGCTGGAAGCCGGCCCCATGGATAGGCGCGACCGTCAACACCGCGAGCAGCCTTTTCCCACTCCAGCTCACGCGGCAACCGCCATGGAACACCCGTGCGTTCCGCAACCCAGTCCGCGTACGCCTTGGCCGCAATGAACGACACCCGCGTCACTGGCAGATCATCCATCTCAGCATCTTGCACGTCAAAGCCACTGCCCCCGCGGACTAGGACCGCGCGACTACCCGTCGTTAGGTCGGTCGCCCACCGCACTGCGTCCGCTTCGCGTCCCGTCTCCACCATCGATGACAGAAACATCGCGAACTGCGAGAGGGTAACCACATCAGGTTGCACAACGAAACCGTCTACCCAAGCATCGCGCGTACCAGCACCCGTTTGTGGGTCACAACCTGCCCGAAACGGCCCCGGCGCAATGTAGACGCCACCGCGGACATCCAACGTGACATTGATCGGAGGGGCAGAACGTCCATCCGGTCCACGACCGTCCCAGAACCCAAGACGGTCAATGCGCACCGGCAGTAGCGCTTCGCAACCCCCAGCTTGCACACGAACACGCCAACTCCCGGCCTCCAACTCAACAGCGAGGTGATTGCCAGAACCAAGCTCTCGTTCTTCGCTGATCTGTCCATCGCGACTGTCAACGTCCATTCGCGCAAGAAACACGGCAGTTGGGGACGGTCTGCACACAACAGAGAGGTATCCACTACCCACCAAGTAGCTGGCTTGTTCGCCACGGTCATGGGTTTTCAACGACTCGAGAAGCTGGTCAGCGCGAGGGTCGTGGCGGCGGACTGCGCGCTCATGCGCCTTTCGGTAGAATTTGGCCAAGGCTTCATGTCCGGTCGTCAAATCCGGAACCTGCGCGATAGCGCCACGGACCAGCGCTACCGCTTCCTGTTCGCGTGAATCTATGCACTGCACCAGTTGTTCAGCGTCATCAGACAGCCGGTTGAGTGCATCGACATCCGAGCGACCCAACTGTGCGACCAGAGCAGTTCGCTGGGTGCGAATATGGTGCAGTCGCGTTCGCGAGACCTCGGCTACTGCAAATAACCCGGTCGCTTGGCTCACTGCGATGTCCGCGAGTTCGCGAACCTGCTCACCACTCAGCCACTCGGCCAGAGCATCGATGAAGCAGCCCGCATCCGAATAGCGGTCTTCCGGGAGCGGCTGAAGCGCGCGCTGCGCAATATCGGCCAACCCTTGCGGCAGGCAAATGGGCGGACGTGAATCCGAGTCTTCGCCTCCCAGGATGCGGCGTGCTTCACTAGGTGAATACGGGGGTCGGCCGATGAGAATCTCATACAGCATTGCGCCCAAGGCGTACACGTCAGCTTCCGGACCCACATCGGAGAACTTTCCAGCGGCCTGTTCTGGCGGCATGTAGCAAGGTGTTCCAGCTACCGTACCAAGCTGGGTCTTCAAACCGGCATCCATAGAGCGGTTGGTGACAATCGGGTCGAAGTCTTCGGTCCCCTCATCTGCCATCACCTTGGCCAAGCCCCAGTCCAGCACCAGCACTTCACCAAAGCTACCGACCATCACGTTGTCGGGCTTGAGGTCCCGGTGCAGAACGCCGCGGGAGTGTGCATAGGCGACCGCTTCGGCTGCTTTGCGAAACAAGCTCACGATGTGGCCTAGCGAATACGAATCATCGCCGCCGCCGTGGAAGGCGCGAAGAACGTCCCGTAAAGTATCGCCGCGAACTTCTTTCATGGTGAAGAAGAATCGACGATCTGGCAGAACACCGAGCTCATGAATGGGAATGATGCTTGGATGAGTCAGCTGCGCAGCAGCCTGAGCCTCGGCGATGAACCTAGCTAACAGGCGACGGTTACTGGTCAAGGAGCCACGAATCACCTTCATGGCCACAGTCCGGTTGAGGTCCCGGTCGCGAACGCGACGCACCTCGCCCATCATGCCCCGCCCAATAA
>JBLHSN010000093.1:0-17906 GCA_047626195.1 Myxococcota bacterium | reverse complement strand
CCGCGTCAGCCACGACCGTTCCAATCGCTTCCATGCGCTGGTAATTGCCAGGAAGTGCTACCCCAGAGTCCAGCGTAATCTCCGGATCTGACGGGGCCATGTCCGCCCCCCACGAGTTGAACATCAGCGCTTCTACCGGTACATCGAAGCGGTCTTCGACGGCTTGTTCGATGGCACCCGACACGTCCTGAGACAGGGTCAGTTCTTCAATATTCAGCAGCGTACCGTGGATGGCGTAGGCCATAACGACAGCGGCAACGTCGCCTTCTTGCTCGACAACCAGGAGCGGCACTGTGCTGTTCTTGTAGTCCAGCCCATCTTCGCAGCGACGGTCGCTGTGCGCGTCTGGAATCTGAACTTCCGCATGACCGATGCGACCCGGTGCCAAGTCATCCAGAGCGGCAACCACACCATCCGCAACAGCGGCGGCGAAGCGATCGTAGTGTTCGGGTAGAAACGTATCGGCGATGAGATCGAACGGACCGCCTGCGTCGATGATGCGACCCGGACCACTATGGGTGTGAGTGGCTGCGAAGATGAGCCCGTCATCGAGGTCTCGCCCCGTCCGCTCTTGAACCTGTTCGAGAATACTCTGCCGCAGCTGCTGGAATACGCCGATGGTATCCGACCGGACGAACACGACTTCGTGTCCTTCGCCGCGTGACACAGCCACGATCTTGAATTCAGGATGCCCATGAATGGTGTGGGTCGCAGGATAGATGTCACTGAACGGCGACAACTCGGAGGGCAGACCAAATCCTCGGAACCCAACCGTTCCAATGCCCACCGGTGCAGGCATTGCGACACGCGCCACACCGACTTGCAGGTCTCCAGGCGGGTTTGTGACCTCTGGGGCCTCTGCGGTACAGCCCACCAAGGCCAACGCCAAAACAGCACCTCGCATACGTCCTCCATCCATAGCGGCGCACACTAGCCGCAAACGGCTTCGCACGCCTGCTTAGGGTTGGACGACGTACTCTTGGACCAGCACCGGTTCGCCCTCTTCGGAACGAACCGTCCATACCTCGATAGCGCTCGTTGTTTCTTCAGTATTCGGGTCAAAGTCCAAGTCCCCGGAAGCGCCGCGAACGTTGATCGACTGACCCTCGCGAAACGTCTCTTGCACCCGGGCCCAGTTGAAGGTGCGAATGTCGACCACATCTCCATCCGAGACGCGACGCAAGCCACTCGCAACGTCCAGGGCTTGGTCGGCATCCCCCTGAAAGTGCGCCCAAGCCGACCCGTACAGGGCCAACCACATCGCGTCGTAGGCGTAGGCGCTAAACGTATCGTCCGCCGGGCTACGCCCACCATATTCACCAGCGAACGAGGCTTCAAAAGACTGATAGACGCGACCGCCAGGCACGACAGGCCGCGTTCCGCGCACAGAGTCCTCAATGCCCCGATCAACGACCGCCTGCAGCACTTCTGCCGACGCTCCGACATCTGGGAAAAATAGTGTTCGCGTCTCTAAAGCATCTATAGTAGCTGCCGAATCGACCGCCGCGACCACATCGCTGATCGCGGCAGATGCCACCACGATGCCCTGAATCGACTCGTCTTCGGAAAGGTCGAGCAGCAAATCCGGAAGCAGTGCCGGCGCGCTGTACGACAAGACAGTGACGTCGATGTCTACCAGCTTCTCCACCATCACATCGCGAATACCCGTGCCATACGGCTCATTCGCGTGAATCAGCCCAAGACCGGTGATGCCTTGGTCGCGCACATCTGAGGCAATCACGGCCCCCTGAATCGTGTCCGAAGGAGCGGTCCGCCACAGACGCCCCGGAGAAGTGTCGGATGCGACGATGCCCTCGATATCGGTGATAGAGGGCCCGGTTGCTGACGGGGAAATGAGCATCATGTTGCGCTCGCGCATCTCTTCCCATGCTGTCGTCACAGCACCCGAGCTCGCGGGTCCCACAATGACCCGTACGTCCAACACCTCATCTAGGTATTGGATCGCCTGAATGACGGCTTCATCGCGTGACAGCTCGTCATCGTCTCGCGGGCCGTAATCACATTGAACGAGAACCATGGAACGTCCATCTAGACCGCCAGCAGCAGTGGCTTGAACGACGGCAAGTCGCGACGACTCTTCTAAAAGCTGTCCGGTATTGCGCGCGAACAGCGTACCAACAATTAGCGGGTCATCGAACATGCGGTCGGTGCCTATGACCGCACTCGGCTCGGTCTGGGAACAGCGCGCAAATGCCGGAGCATCGTCGCAAAAGCCGTCATCTTGACAGACTGATCCCAAACCGAAGGCCACATGACACTCTGAATTGCCGCTGCACTTCTCAAGGTCGAATGTCGCCAGCGAGCACCCCGATAAGCCGAGGAGTGCCAGCATCAAACTGCGCATCAAAACCGCCCTTGCAGTGCCACACTACGGGCACCAACAGCGACCGAGATCTGCTTTCCCTGACTCGCCCAAACGGCCACACCCACGCCTGCTGTAGCAATCGCTATTGCGAACGCCGTGTCGGCAACCAATGCATGCCGACGATTGCGGAGGACGGCTGGCTGCGCGGCTCCGTCGCACAGACCGCTCACGCAGAGATCCTTGGCGGTTTCTCCTGACGAAAGCGACGATGCGCCAAATCCAATCCCAACAGCCAGACTCGCAGCGGACACAGATGCCAACGCAACGGGCACTGTCGGCAACGGACTTCGGTTGTCGTTATGACCTTCGCGAATACGTCGCTCTAAGGCCGATATGCGACTCGAAAGCGTGGCACGTTCCGCTTCCGGGGCCACAGCTCGGTAGGCATCCAGGGTTGCGACGGTCTGGTCGAGGTTGCCCAGTCGTTCATAGGCACCCGCCAAATTGTATAAAAACAACGGCCGAGGAGAAAGCGAAAAGCCAGATTCCCACGCTTCAATGGCAGCATCGTAGCGGCCCTCTTCGAAGAGAACTGCGCCATTGTCGAACAGTTCGCGCGCCCGGTCGTCGTCCGTTTCGCCAGTCTGTGCGACCGCGACAGAAGTCGTCGCCATCATCACCAGCACTAGCCAAGTTCCAACCAAAAATACCTCGCGACCACGCCTATCATGTCACGGTCGCCGGTCCCATGGGTCGCGGACTTCACTTGGGCTTCGCCAAGATTCCGACTCAGGTTCCGTCGCAGAAGGCTCCGTGCTTATAGCGGTTTCGGGCTCAGGCTCGGCAGAAGGCGTCGTCGCAACGGATGGCCGTGTACTTACCGAGGATGAAGCCGGGAGGGGAATCTTTTCTAACACCACATGAACTTCGCTCAGCAATCCATCGAGAGTGATCTGGCGCGGCCGGTGCCGAACCGCCGATACGATCACCGACGTACCGGGCACACTCCCAATCACCACCCGTCCATTCCCAACAAACTGGCCGTCTCGAACAATGTCTGCCGTAGGCGGGTCGGTAGTGATGATGACCAGATGCAACGCGACCTCAACCGCAGCTGGCTCCGACTGCAGCGCCGGCAGGGGCTCCACAATGGGCGACGAAGTAGGAATGGATGTTGGAGCGTCGGACAAGGACGGGAGGGACAACATCACGGCGAACAAGCTCAATGCCAGCGCGAGGATGGGCAGGGCCACAAGAATCGCGCGACGAGGACGGTGAATCCACGCACCGCCTGCAATGTAGACGGGACGAGTAGACATCAATGACACGTCCAGATCATCCGGAAGCACAACACGACCAGCATCCAGGCCCATGAATACGGACGGACGGTCACCTCGAATCACCGCCTCACAGGCTGCGAGGGCACGGGCGAGCTCACGGACCGAGCCGATTCGGGCTTCGGGCCGCTTCGTGAGGCAGCGCTGAACCACCCAGTTCAGGCACTCTGGCAGCGCAAGGTGAGGAGAAGCATCCTGCAGAGACGGCACGGCTGCGTGGACATGGGCCACCAAGATGGCGGAGACCAAGCTTGCCGCAAACGGAGACGTGCCGGTCAGCGCGATAAACAGCACAATGCCCAGGGAGTAGACGTCAGACCGGGAGTCGATGACACCTTCCGTGATCTGTTCAGGCGACATGTACAGCGGAGATCCAAGCAACACGCCCGCACGCGTGGTCTCTGCATCGCTACCGAGTTCCTTGACCAAGCCGAAGTCTACGACCTTGACCCTCGCTTCTTCGCCGTCCACCAAGAAAAGGTTGGATGGCTTCAGGTCCCTGTGAACAAGTCCTAGTGCATGCGCTTCCGCCAAAGAGCCGCACGCTTGCTTTAAAATGTTGATCAGCTGCAGTGGGTCGACAGGCCCCTGCTGCATCACGTCCGCCAAGGTGATTCCGGTCAGCAACTCCATAACTAAGTACGGGCGGCCATCATCCGTGCGCCCAGAGTCGAACACACGCACGGTGTTTGGATGGGTCAGACCGGCGCAAACCTCGGCTTCTCGAAGAAATCGCCGCTCGAACGACGCCTCATCTGCCGCCGCGCCACGGGTGTCCAACACCTTGACGGCCACCGGACGGCCCAACTGCAGCTGAGTCGCTTGATAGACCTTTCCCATGCCCCCACGGGCCAGAAAAGCGTCGATGCGAAAACGGCCATCTAGCACCGACCCCAACAGGGGATCCGGGTCTCTCGGCAACCATGGTGTTTCAGTCGGCATTTGAAGGGTGTCCCACACATTGCACAATCACCCCCCTAAACGCCTATGTCCAGCCGGCCACCTGTGTTGCCCGAGCGCAACCCGAATGCTATCCGCCCCACCTCCTTGGGATAAAACCGTGACCCGATACATCTTGACCGGCGGCCTCCTGCTCCTGGCCCTCCCCGCTCATGCCGTCGACGTCGACTTTGCCGGCTACTACCGAGCCCGAGCCCGAGCCTTCCAAAGCCTGTCCATCGAGACCGGTGAGCCGGACTCAGAAGCATCGTCCATTTATGTCCAGCACCGCTTTCTCATGCGGCCCACGTTTTACGTGAACGACAATGTGATGGTCTCCGCAGATATCCGAGGCCTCGAAAATGTGGCGTGGGGCGATTCCCCCGCACCTGCGTTCGACTTCGAGCAAGGCGCAGACGAGCTGGTTGTCACCACTGACAACCTGCAGCCGCCATCCGACACCGCCCTGACCAACGGCGCTGCCAACATCCAGCTGTGGCGCGCGTGGTCTGAAGTCCGCTTCGGCGACCACACCCTGCGCTTTGGTCGCATGCCACTCAACTGGGGCAGCGGAATCTGGTGGAACGACGGACTCGGCCGCAACGCCGAATACGGCGACACCGCCGACCGTATCCAATGGGAAGGCTTGTTCGGCGATATCTACGCATCCGCCGCCATTGACGTGAACTCGGAAGCGCTATTTAACGCCACCGACGACACCACCGCCTTCAACGCTTTGGGTGCCTACCGCTCCGAGACCATCACCGCCGGAGCCGCGGTCCAGCTCCGACACACCGTGCACGCAGACGGCGCCGAGCCGTTCACCGTCGCCACGATCGACTTGTCCTTCGACGCTGAGATCGGCAAGATCGAGATTCATGGTGAAGGTGTGGCCCGCTTCGGTGGCGGCGACCTGTCCATCGACGACACAGCCGTCAACATTGCCGCCGGTGGCGCCATCCTAGAGGGCGGTGTTGGCTTCGACTTTGCCAAGGTTGGCTTGGTTGCAGGCGTCGCTACAGGCGATTCGACCATCGACAATACACGCACGACGTTCACCTTCGATCGTGACTACAACGTCGGCTTGCTGATGTTCGAACAACCTCTCCCCACCTTTGCCATTCGCACAGAAAGCGGTGAAATCGTGGGCCGCAGCTTTGACCAAGTCGCCAGCGGCAATGCGGTCAGCAACGCGTTGTTCCTCAAGCCACGCATTCAGCGCAACATCAACGACCAGTTCGAAGTCGAAGCGTCGCTGCTGTGGGCCCGTGTCCTTGCAGCCCCTTCGGCTGGGCGTGAAAGTTACGGCTTTGAGTTCAACGCAGGCGCCAACTACATTGGTACCGAGCACGTAGACATCGGTCTCTCCGGTGCTATTTTCCTGCCCGGATCCTACTACTCCGAGATTGCTGATCGGGATCTGTCGCAGCCCGTCTTCGGCGCACAGCTCCTCGGCCGGGTGGTCTTCTAGATGGTGGTCGTCGCCATTCTCGGTGCAGCCGGCCGCGTCGGCAAGCGCCTGGTCCACCGCATCCTGGATGACGAGACCTTCTCACTCGCCGCCGCGGTCGGGCGAGCCGATGCCAAGACCGCGTTCGAGGACGCAGGTCGCACAGCCGGCGCGGGCTTCGCCGGCATTCCCATTGGGGTGCTGGAAGACGAGTGTTTCTTCGGCGCCGAAGTCGTCATCGACTTTTCGCAGCCCGACGCACTCATCGCCGCCCTTCCCTTCCTGAACGGCGCCGCACTCATCACCGGCACCACCGGACTCACTGACGAACAAAACGCGGCCCTAGACGCTTACGCCAAGACGGCACCCGTTGTCGCCGCTGCCAACTTCAGTGCCGGCGTCGCCGTCCTCGCTGACCTCGTTGCGCGCGCAGCAGCAGCACTTCCTGACGCCGACATCGAAGTCGTCGAGAGCCACCACCGACACAAGGTCGATGCGCCATCAGGAACCGCGTTGTTCTTGGCCGAGAGCGCAGCCACTGCACGCGGCGTTCGCTTGGAAGATGTGGCAGACCACGGTCGCCAGGGTCGGACCGGCGAACGGATCAGCGGACGAATCGGCATGCACGCGCTTCGAATGGGAGATGTCGTCGGCGAGCATGAGGTCTGGCTCGCAAGCGATGGCGACCGCCTTCGTCTGGGGCACGTCGCCACAAGCCGCGACACTTTTGCCGTTGGCGCCCTACGCGCCGCAGTCTGGGCTCGCGGGAAGGTACCCGGTCGCTATACGATGCGTGACGTCTTGGGACTGCACACATGAAAACGTTTCTTCCACTGCTCAGCATCGCTGTGACCTTCGTCGTGTTGACCGGTTGCCGAAACAGTTGCCAGCAGATCTGCCCGCGCATGCAGGCGTACGCAGAAGACTGCGGCTTCACTGTGACAAGTGAAGAGGTTGGCGCATGTGTAGCTTCACAGTCAGGATCTGCGAGCAGTGATGACCGCGCTGTTTGCCGCGATGCAGGGGATCGTTCCACCTTAAGAGAGGAGTGGACCTGCGACGACCTCTCTGACTATTGGGCAAGGGTCGCTCCCGTGGATACCGGGGCTCCCGAATCCGACCTGTAATGCAGGCATCTAACCCCCGGCTGCAATGAACTTCGAGCCAGAACCCTTCGGTAAGTACTACCTCGTCGATAAAATCGCGACGGGTGGCATGGCCGAAATCTTCAAGGCCAAGACCTTCGGTCATGGTGGGTTCGAAAACTTGCTCGTCATCAAGCGCATTCTGGCGCACCTGGGCGAGGACCCTGACTTTGTCGAGATGTTCATCGACGAAGCCAAGGTCACGGTGGCGCTGCAGCACCGGAACATCATCCGTATCTACGACTTCGGTAAGCTTGATGCGAACTACTTTATCGCGATGGAATGCGTAGACGGTAAAGATACCCGCCGCATCCTGCGCAAGCTTGGCCAAGGCCGGCGCTACCTGCCCATCGAGTTCGCCGTATACATCGCTTCAGAGGCGTGCAAGGGCTTGACCCATGCGCACACTATGGCGGACTTACAAGGTCAGCCTTACGGTATCGTCCATCGAGATGTCTCACCGTCGAACATCATGGTCGCCTACTCGGGCGAGGTGAAGGTCGCAGACTTTGGCATTGCCAAGGCCGAGAGCAACCTGTCCGACACCGACGCTGGCGTGCTCAAGGGAAAGTACGAATACATGAGCCCAGAGCAAGCCTCTGGGCAGGAGATCGATCAACGATCAGACATCTTCAGCCTCGGTATTGTGATGTGGGAGATGCTCACCGGCCGTCGTCTCTTCAAGACGGGCAACGATGTGCTGACCCTCGAGAAGGTCAAGTCAGCAGACATTCCCGCTCCGTCAACGGTCAACGGACGCGTTCCGAAGTCTCTAGACGACATCGTCATGAAGGCCCTGTCGCAAGACCGTGATGAGCGGTACCAGACCGCACGTGAGCTGCACGAAGACCTGTCGGAGTTCCTGTTCCCGTCCAGCACCGACCAGCTCACCGAAGACGTCGCCAGCTTCATGGCCGAGCTGTTCGCCGATGACATTGCCGAGGAACGCGCCACGCTCGAACAGGGCAGCGCTGTCGCCGCACAGCTGCATCAAGACAGCCCAGAGCCTGAAGGGGGCTGGGACAGCCCATCAGCGCGTCCAAGCGACAAGAGCACCTACTGGCTCATTGGTGGAATGGTCGCAGCACTCGTGATTAGTGTTGCAGGTGTCGCTGTGGGTGCCGCGTACTTTGGCGGTCAGACCGTCCAGCCCGTTGTTGTCGCACCACTCGGCACCGTGCTCGATATCATGGTCGATCCGCCGGCGCAGGTGTACGTAGACGGCCTCCCTATGACGAATGGTCCAGTTGAGACCGCTACTATTGACCACTTGGCGCCAGGCATCTACACGGTGCGCTTGGTGGCAGGAGACCGCGAGCCGGTCGAAGAACGCGTGGTCCTAGAGCCCGGTACCACCACCCACTTGTGGAAAGCACTGGACGCCGTCGACAACGACTCGGAAGCCGAACTGCCCGCTTCAGCCCCGAGCCCACGCCCCCAAGGCACGGTCCCACAGACGGAAACGCCAACGCCCCCAAGTCCACAACCCGAGCCCGCGTCGGACGGCACCGGAACTCTGACCGTGGCCCTCGTCGGTGGTGGCTGGGCAAATGTGTACGTAGACGGCACCAAGCTAGACCGTACAGCCCCTCTCAGGGACCACACCCTACCCGTCGGTCCCCATGAGATTCGGGTGGAGAACGCGGCCAACGGCATTTCGCACAGCCAGACCGTCACCATTGTGGATGGCGAAGCCGCGACCGTCCGCGCTCGTCCCCTGTAGCGACGAGAGCCGCAGCGCCGGATACGGCTAGCGCGACAGCACTATCATCTGGGAAATGTCGACGTTATTGAACGGAGTCGCTCCGCCGGTACCCGAGTACCGCGCAAAATGCTCGAGATAGCTCATGTTCGCGCCATCCGAGACCGTGACGACGTAGTCCACTCCAGCCACTAGGTTGAAGGACACGAAAGACGACTCTTTCCAGTTGTCCCAGCTCGCTGTGTGCGGCATGATGACCCACTTAGCCCCATCAATTCCAGAGACCTCCACCCGCTTGACTGCCGCTGTGACGCCGCTATCGAACCCCAATGCGCCGTTCGCGTAGCCGAATGACAACAGGTGAGGTCCAGTGCGGTTGGCGGTCAGAGACACCGTAAGTTCGTCTGCGGGTGCCCCCCAGTTGCTGTAGTACGACCGCCCATCGCGTTGGGTGAATACCCCGGCGTTGCTGCCGAAGGTATTGCCGGTGATGACCTGAACGCGGCCCTCGCTGTCAGAGCCCCAGAAGCAACGGGCAGGGCTGTGGTGGCTGCGTAGACCCGTCTCCGGCCACATCGCTTCGACCACGTAGCAGGGAGAGGTATCGCCGACGTCTTCGCTATCTACGTATTCTGCGGCAGCCAGCCCATCAACCAAGCGCTCGCCATCCCGGTACACCGCAAACACAGCCCCGGTGTCTCCCGACCATACCAAGCGTCGACCGCCGTCTTGTGCTGTGACGTCTTCAAGCGACGGCTCAGTGGGTGCAAACAGCGCGTTTGCAGGCGTGTTCGAGTTCACTAGGACTGGGGCTGTCGTCGATGCGTCACTGGCGACAAGGGTGATGACCAGCCGGTTGTCGCCCTCTTGCAGCAAGGATGGCCGAACCAGTCCATCGGTGAGGACCTCACCATTCAACACCACACTCTGCACGTCAGCCGCTGCCGAATGGTCTTGACCGGACATCGGCAAGCGCACTTCGATGTCTATGGTATGCCCCTTGTACGGGAAGGCCTTCAATACGAGACGGTCGACGTTACCCAGCAGCTCATCGCGTAGAGTGCCGGGGATGTACGGAGAGAACGACACACCCTGTTGCGACGACTCCATGCCGAACATCGTATCGACAACCATCGACAGGTAGCCAGCTACCGACCACAGCTGCCGCCGACTGTTGACGATAGGGCCCGACAAGTCGCCGTCGTCCCACCAGTTGTCTCCCGATATGAACTCCAAGTTCTCCATGTTCGACACGTTCATCGCGCTGCTGTGAACCATACCTAGAACATCGTGAGTGACGTGCTCAGCTAGGTCATGACGCCGCGCTTCACGCAGGCCATAGGCGGACACAAACGGCCAAATTGCGCGATTGTGGTACACGGGGATGTTGGGCAGCTGAGGCCATTGAACGGGCGGTCCGTGGTCGGCGTGTGGATAGGCCAACAGCGCGTCGCGTGCACGAGTGTCGTCGTCCAAGGTGGCGCTCGCAAGCGCCGTACCGAGCAGGTCCCAACGGTGCACCGGCGCACGGTCCAAGGTGTTCGTCGTCAGCGTAGTGTAGGCACCGTTGTTCCAGAACACATCCTGAATGCCCTGCTCTAGGTCATCGGCCCAGGTGCCGTAGCGCATAGCCAATTCGGTCAACCCTGCCTCTTCAGACAGCTCTGTGAGCAGCTGAAGCATAGCTAGATGGCCAGCATTCGTGGACAACGCTTCGCTCATGCCCACATGGACGACGTCTCCTTCCACCCAGCTCGGGTAGCTCTGCTCTCGCCAATCGAGGAAGCTCTGCTCTCCGGTGTACACCCCGCGTTCGGGATTGTAGACAGCTTCGCGGTCCCGTTCAGCGGTCGTTGCCATGGCTTCTCGAGCCCGCTCCGCAAACACGCTCCGTGCCGGCTCTTCCAGAAAGTCCAGTGTCTTGGCCGCACCAATGGCCCACACCACCCGGTCGGTGCTGACCGGCCAGCTTCCGCCAGTACCGGTGTCCTGGACGAGCTGCAGAGGTCCGCCATCCCGATCCGTGGACAGCTTAAAATCCAGCGAGTTGCGCGACCGGGCCGGGTCCAACCATGCGAGCCCCAAGTCGACCGCGTAGGCGGTGTCCCGTGTCCACACATACCGCCACAGCTCACCCGTCTGGAAGCAGTCGCACGCGATGGGAGCGCCCCCCGCAAACGAACCATCCTCGATGAAATCCACGGACAGTTGGCGGCTTTCATGGACGGACATCGCAAACAACGCGTCGAATAGGTCGTGTCCCGAACGAAGAACCGGCTGACCCGGTTCCTCCAAAAAGCTGACCTCACCGCTGGCCGGGTTGTTGTCGCGCAGCGGATGGTCGGTCTGGATGCGGTAGCTACGCGTGGCCGTGTCTCGGGCCTCGATGGACACACGCGCGCACTCCCCCTCATCACACCACGAATCGCTGCCATTGGGCGGCAGCAGCTCGCCAGACGTATGCACTGGGAACACCGCGACCCCTTCAGGTGTGGTGACCGTCACATCGTAGGCAGCAACCGCGTCCAATCCCCCTTCGGGCCACGCGGTAAAGAGGCTGTCGACCGGATCCCAGGAGGTTGAGACAGCCACGTCAGCACCGAGCGAAACGTCGACGTCACCGGCCTCTACCCCGTCGAGAGTGAACCGCAGACCGGCATCCACCGGCAGCAGCCGTTCTCCCTCAAACAGTGCTGTGACACCTAGAGAGTTCGGGGTTTCGGTCGACTGCGGACAGCCGACCAACACAACAGCGAGAAATGGTAAAAAGCGCATGGAGCGAATCTAGTGCAGTTCGCCTGGCGCTGCCGACGTTTTCACCGCTTCATGAACGGAGATGGAATGGTGGTGACACAGCTGCAAGCAGTGAGCGCCGAGTGATGACACCCCCGCAAACGAATCGCTGCCCGTTGTCAGTCAGCGCGCACCCACCGCCGGACCATCGCGAAAGCCGTCCACCGAACTGCCGGCCGCGCAGGCGACTGCTCTGGCTCCTAAGCGCTGACCCACCGAATCACCGCAACGGACCTCACTGCCCGTTGAAGACACTCGCAGCCCATCAGTCCTTGCGTGACTTCGGCGGACCCAGGTTGAGCTGGGCGCGGAAAGCCTTGCGCTCGCGGAAGGACATTTCGCTCTTCGGCAGGAGCACATCTGGATCTTCGCCGCGGGCGATGGCTTGGATGATCTCGACCTCTTCGCGACTGAAGAAGGTGCCACCCGTACGGTAATCCTGGAAAGCTTCGTAGGCGATGGGGCACCACTGCTCGACCAACTTCGCCATGACGTCAGCGTAGACGCGAATCTCCATCTGCGCATGAGAGTGCTGACGAAGCGACAGGAAGTGGAACAGGTTGTGCAGGTCCGTCTTCCAATACCACTGGGTGTAGTAGTTCAGCGTCAGGTTCATCCGCGCGAGCTCACGCGCCAGCTGCGGTTCCCCGTCGCGCGCGGGGGAGCCGTCGCCGGTGTCGTTGATGAGATGTGAGTACGTGTCGTACGACGTGTTCGCGTCCCGGCGGAGCAGTTCTTGCACGGCGAGCGCCTGGTCGTTGGACAGCGCTCCATCGCGTCCCTGGCGGTTGCTATCGGACTGCTCGGCAATGTCCTCAAGAGCGGGAATATAGAACTCTTTGTCGAGGATGCTGTAGCGAGCGCTGTACTCATTGACGTTCGCGGTGCGATGCCGAATCCACTGACGCGCAATGAAGATGGGCAGCTTCACATGAAGCTTAATCTCGCACATCTCGAACGGCGTGGAGTGCCGGTAACGCATGAGATAGCGAATCAGACCGCGGTCATTGCGGACGTTTTTCGTTCCTTTTCCGTAGGAAACTCGTGCGGCCTGCACAATGGCGGCATCGTCTCCCATGTAGTCGACAACACGGAGGAAGCCGTGGTCGAGAAGCGGATGGACGCGGTACAGCTCATCTTCCATCCCAGCGACAGTCGGCCGGCGGGTGGGGACAGGGGGCGTGTCGAGCAGGTCTTGAAGCTCGTCGCGGGCGTTGTCGTGCATCGCTGACTCCGTTGGCAGTGGGGACTCCGAGGTATCACATCCACCTACCAGTGCCCGACCGCGATCACGGTGTCGGCTCGAACCCAATTTCCTTTTTGTCTGCCGCAAAGAAGGTGTAGTGCACCGTGTGGTCGTCCGTAGCGCCGTAGCGGAACACTTTGAAATGGAAGAAGACCGCTTCGGTATCGGTCTGGCCAATCAACACCGGCCGAGACGAGCCGCGCCCCGTGTCCGTGTCAAAATTGACCAGGTCAAGGATCAGCGTACCGTCCACGAACTCACTTCCCACATGAACATCGTCGAGCGATGCGTCCGTGCGAAAGCGCAACTCCACGCCGAACCGATACCCTTCGATGGGTGTCTGAATGCGCAATGGGAAGCCCATGAACGCTGTCACCACGCCAGAGTCGGCGACCCGTGCAGGACCTGACTGAATGCTCGCCACGCTCGCTCCGAATTACGGTTATGAACCAATGGCGACGTCCATGCCGATTTGGTTGACGTCGCGTGTGCCCCTCGCATATCGTTCGAGGGGTTGTGTGCCTTATGGCGCGCCCTGATTTGATGTATGGAGGATTTTGATATGGGTTTGACCGACGGCAAAGGCCGCGCCAATTCTGGAACTGTTGCGCACCCCGTCATCGGCATCGTGACCGATAACGTCGACCCCGAACGCTACGGCCGTATTCGCTGTAAGTTCCCTTCCATGCCCGGTGAACCGGACACCTGGTGGTTGCGCGCGTCGTCTCCAAACGCCGGCGAAGGCCGCGGCATGTATGCCCTGCCTGAAATCGGTGACGAAGTCCTCGTTGTCTTCCTGCAAGGTGACCAAAACCAAGGCGTCATCATTGGCCAGCACTGGAATGGCGTTGACCTGGTTCCCGAAGAAGCCGAAGCTGGCATGCCCACCGCAGCCAAGACCGACACTGGCGCACAATGGTCGACGGACATGTTCACGGATGGCTCGACCACTATCGACGACAACGACCGTCGCTTCTGGAAATCCCGCAGCGGCCACCTGTTTGTCTTTGACGACACGGACGGGTCCGAGACCATTCAGATGTGGGACAAGGAGCACAACTTGGCATTGGTGTTCGACACCGCAAAGGAAGCTATCTTCCTCACAAATACCAAAGGTGACATCCACATCCGCACGAAGAAGAACCTCTACCTCGAAGCCGGCGATGACATCAAGTACATCGCTGGGAAGAACATCGAGGCCGAAGCTGGCAAGGACCACAACCTAAAGGTTGGCACGAACTACTCCATCGACGTTGGCTCTGCGGCGAAGACCAAGGCCGGCACCAGTATCTCGGTGAAAGCCGGTACGGCGGGTAGTTGGGAGGGTGGAACCACGGCTATGCTCAAGGGTGCCTCGGTTGCGACTGTTGAAGCCGCGAAGGTAGACGTCAAGGGCAGTGCCATGACGTCCATTAGCGGCGGCCTCGTCAAGATTAACTAGAGGCGTGGCGCTGTACGAGCGCCTTGTCAGAGGTTCCCTGACGCTGCCAACCCATCCATGCATGATGGCGCGTGTGGGTTAGGCGGATCCGGGGAGACTTGATGGCTGACACTGACCGACCCAGCGCACCGCTACTGAAGATGTTGCGCGAGTGGATTCAAACGAAGCGTCTGAACACCGCGGCTGCGGCTCTGGCCATGGGCGTCGACCGGACACGGGCGCGGCGAGTTCTGTCCGGCGCGGAAGCCATGACAGTAGACGAGCTGCTGGCATTGGGCACCCTCTTGGAGCTCTCCCCCGAGGACTTGGCGCTGACCTCGCTCGCCGAGCCGGCCCCGCTCAAGTCGACCGGTCCCCGCGTAGTGCCCATGGAGGCCGAGAGCGCAGAAGTCCTGACCGTCGACCCTTTCGGTAATCACCCGGAACAGCTGTTTCGCGCTGCAATCGCTCTGGGGTGTGACTTCATGTTCGTCGTCGACACCAAAGGGCTGGAAGACAGCGGCTTGCCCAAGTCCACGCTCGAACAGTACTCGGAACGTGAGCTTCCTATCAAGCTTGATGCCGCTTTCCACATGCACAACAATCCGTCCTACAATGACGTTGGGGTGAGCCTCACCCTATCATTTGACGCGCTGTACACCTGCTCGTTCCCGTGGTCTGCCTTCCGTCAGTTTATCTTCTTCCCCGTCATTCCCGACGCTATTGAAGAAGAGGAAGAAGAAGCCCCGAATCCGAACGATGGACGCCCCAAGCTCCGCTTGGTCACCTAAGGAGCCCCCATGTCCGACGCCCTCATTCCACTGGTAGACTTCAACGACTACCGTGCCGGAGGTGACCGTCGGGCTCGGTTCGTGGCAACACTTGGCCGCGGCCTAGAGGCGACCGGCTTTGTGAAGGTCACTGGACATGGTGTGCCCCAGGAATTGTTGGAGCGCGCCTACACTGTCGCTGCCGAGACCTTCGCACTGTCCGCTGACACCAAGCGGCAGTACGAGAACCCAACGATTAGCCGTCAACGCGGCTACACCTCGTTCGGCGTAGAACGGGCCAAGGACCGCGATGTTGGCGACCTCAAAGAGTTCTGGCATGTGGGTGCTGAACTCTCCGAGGACCATGCCCTAGTGCTCTCAGGCGACATTCCTGCGAACCACTACCCGACCGAGCTTCCGTCCTTCCGCAGCACATTCCAGCCCCTGTTCGGCGCGCTCGAAGAGTTCGGCAAAGACCTACTCGTAGCCATCGGCGACCATCTAGGTTTACCCGAAGCCTACTTCCGCGACATGGTGGAAGACGGCAACAGTGTCCTGCGAATCATCCACTACCCGGACAACCCAGCGTCCATTCCAGGTGCGGTTCGAGCGGCAGAGCACGAGGACATCAATCTCCTCACCGTCCTCCCCGTCTCCACTCGCCCAGGACTCCAGCTGCTGACCCGCGATGGCGAGTGGATTGCCGTAGACGCTGCACCGGGCGTCATGGTGTGCGATACCGGCGACATGATGCAGGTGCTGACCAACGGCCGTATTCCAGCGACCACACACCGCGTGGTCAATCCCCCAGCGTCGGATGGTGGGCGGTTCTCCATGCCGTTCTTCCTTCACCCACACCCGGACCACGTGCTCACGCCCATGGGGCCCGGTGGTGCCGCGCCCATCAGCTCACGTGACTTCTTGCTCCAGCGACTGCGGGACAACGGCGTCGGCTAAAGGTGCGCTGGTCCTTCGCTAACCTTCAGGCGCGTTCGCTTCATCTGCGCGTCGCAGCGTGTCTTGCTGCACGCGAAGCCAAATGGCAGCCGCGAAAATAGCCAAGATCATAAGACCGACGAAGCGTCCCTTGTGGATGAGCCACGACGCCCCTTCCAGCAGAGGCGTGCCGAAGTAAAATCCGAGAACGACAACAGGCGGAACGGTCAGAACCATCCCAATGACGTTCCACAGGGCAAACTTCTTGAAACTAACGCCGCTCGCTCCAGCGGCGAAGAACACAGTCGCTCGAACACCAATCAGAAAGCGTCCGAGGAAGACCGCACTACTTCCACGCTTTTCCAGCATCTTGCGAGCACGAGGCAGCTTTTTACCGAACAGACGGTTGGCCCAGGTGCTGCCCAGAATCCAGTCTCCGAAAAATCGTCCAATCGAGTACGCCACAACATCGCGGACCATAACGCCGCTTGCTGCCACCATCAACGTAAGTGGCCACGACAAAGCGCCTTCGCGCAGCCGAATACCGGCGTACAACAGCGAGATGTCTTCCGGTAGCGGAAACGCAATGCCCGACAGCGCGCACAGAAGGAAGATACCGGGGTATCCGCCTATGTTTTCGACAAATTCGCGTATCAACTACGAACCGCAAAGTTTTGGGTCAAGAAGGCGGCTATGTCAGAAGATTCAAACAGAGGTTTGCCATCAATCATCAGACAAGGAACCTGTGTTCGTCCTGTCTTCTCCATCAAGTCCTTGCGCCAATTCGCATCTGCGCGCGTGTCTCGGTACTCGACGTTGACATCCAAGCGGTCGATAGTCGGAAAGAGACGCCGGCAGTAGGGGCAGCTGTCAAACTTGTACAGCGCAAGGTGCTTACCACGGCCTTCAACGATGTTGTCGCCGGAGCCGCCCGACCGATCTACGCTGTCCTTCCGTAGCCAACCAAACATGGTGCCCCCGCGGCAGCGCCCGTATCGTGTTGTGCGCAACTGCGATGACCGCAATGCTTACACGGCGTTACGCGGCAGGTTCGAGCTGGTCGGCAATGTCCTGCAAGAGGACCTTTGCCGGTCCAGTACGGTGCGTGCGGATGCACTTCTTGTACGCCTTCCACAGGTCGGCCAAGTAGCCGTCATCAACGAGGCGGTGCTCCTCGGGAAGGGTGTCTTCGCTGAAGATATCGGCGCCAGCAAACGAACGACGGGAATGCAAGCTCTTGAGCGCGCCGATAAAGAGACTGGTTGCCTTAGGCTCACCGCGCTTACGAAGCTCGATAAATGAATGCCACGCCACACTCTCAGGCATCACTTCGCCGGGAAACTGTCGGACACCCGTTCGCAGGGTTCGAATCAGGTCGCGAGAGTTGAGCGAGGGATCAACAATAGACGCGGACATGGCACCTCCGGGGCAGTGAACGCAGCCGCACTTTGACCGGGGAAGGTCGGCCAAGCGGCGATTTCATGCTGTCAATGTACCATAGACACCGGGGGTTCGGATACAGTCCCGTTCGTGAATCACCGTTGCTCCATCGCTCAAGACTTCTACACTCTGCAATGTGCCGTTCATAAACGTGGACCCATGCATGCTCTAGGTTGCCAATGAGGTTCATCATCTTACTCGCCCTCATTGGGCCTCGGCCATTCTGTCGGCCTGCTATCGACCCGGGTCCCGTGCGCGCCGACCTGGCAAATTCACCGGTGTCCATTCTTCTCACGCCAGCAGCCACAGACACCTTCCGAATTGTGGCGCAAGTCCGCGCTGGCTCAGCGTTCGACCCTGCTGGACGCGAAGGTGTTGCGGCACTGACTGCGCATCAGGTTG
>JBLHSN010000092.1:0-17974 GCA_047626195.1 Myxococcota bacterium | reverse complement strand
GGCGGGTCTTCGACGTCAGCGGTGTGGCGTGCCCGACGTGCGGAAGGGGGATGGCGCTGCGCGCGGTGGTTCGGCCCCTGGTCCGGAGGACCGGTCCGGAGGGCCGGCGACGCTGAGCGTGCTGGCGTCGCTCGAGCGGTCGGCACGAGGCCCGCCGGCCAGCGAGATGGATGTGGCCTGAGTTTGAAGCGCTGTGGGGGAGTGCTGTGGACTCGAAGAGGTGTGTCTTTGAGGACGAGGCCCACGGTAAAAACTCGTTTTCGCTCGGTGTGCACGGGGCGCGAGGGACTCAGTCGCGGGCGATGCGGGCGCCAGGCCGTGGCGGTGGGCGCTGCGCTGGGCGGACAGGTCGGCTTCGGGGGTGCCTGATGTTTCCGATCCTTCCGTTCAAGAGTCCCGAAGCGGATTGACTGCCGAGGACTTACTTCCATGGAACTGGAAACGGGACCGCGCCAAAATCGCGAAACCGTTGTTCGACTTGGTGAGCTGAGCCTGTCAAGCCGAGAGTGTTGAACGGTTACGGAGCAGCGGCGAGACCTATTGTTTTGAACGAACCTCGGCCATTGCCCGACGCGCCCGTTCAACCTCTTCACGCAAGGTCTCAGCCTGCTCCAGGACATCGCCGGTGAGAATGCCGCGCACCTCTCGGCGCAAAGACGTCAGCTGCTCTGGGGCCGGTCCCGTTGGGTCTGCAACGGCCGATTCTTCCAACGAGCGAGCACGTTCGACCATCGGGTCCACCAGATGTGCGGGTAGGTGTTCCTCGAGTTTGCGCAGATCTTCCGTGAGTTGGGTGGCAATGGCACCCACATGCCCGGCAATGCGAAGCCGATTGCCGCCGCCGGTGTTGAGCTTGATCAGACCCGCCGCCAACCAACCCATCACGGCGGCAACCACAAGGCCACCACCCACGACAACAGATCCCGAGATCTGGCTCTGCAAAACAGCAGACAACGCAGCAACAGCCGTAACAACACCCGTTCCTGCCATGATGTGCGTGGCGATCGCATTACCAACCCGCTGACTGCCGCGGATTCTAGGGTCGTGTACAGTTCGTACCACTAGACCCATGCCACGAAGGTCCTCCGCGAGCGCTGCTGCAGCTGCGGCATCCAGGCCTTGAGCGGCAATGAACTCATTGCTTCGGGCCAGTCCTTCACTGTCAGGAAGCTGAAGTCCATGTCGCGCGAGCACCCCTCGAAGGGAGTCCACGTCGACACTCGGACCAAAGAGCGGCGCAATGAACAGGGCAATGCCGAGGCGTGAAGCAATAACGGTGGTGGACATGCACCCTAGCTAACCACTTCGCAGGTGGGATACCCGGTGGGGTGTCGGACCGCCCTTCCACAGAGCATGCTGCTCTCGTCTCGCATGCCAGTGGTCCGGCTCAGCGGGGCAAGGTCAAACACCAATCGCCTAATTCGCCAATATCTACCAAAGGGTGTGCGGCTTGATGGCTACGACCAGCGCGACTTGGATGTATTTGCGCTCCGACTGAACAAGCGCCCGAGGAAAGTTCTTGGATTTCGATGTCCGGCACATGACTTTGCGGAGGTGATGCCTTGACGATTTGAATTCACCGCGGCCTTCTTCGCGAAGGAGATGTAGTGGTCACCTACCGCTTCATCCGCGCGGAGAGGGCCCGGAAATCATGGCCGGTCGCTGTAATGTGCTGCGTTTTGGCCGTGGGCTGCTCGGCGTTCTACGCCTGGGCTGTCGACCCTGAAAGTCGAACTCGACGCGGTGCGAAATTGCCCGTTCACATCCGGTCGATTCACCGAAAGAGCGGAGGTACGTACGGTATACCTCGCATTCATGCGGCGCTTAAGGAGGAGGGCCTGTATGTCGCGAGAAAGCGCGTGGCTCGCTTGATGCGAGAAGAGGGGCTGTGCGGTGCACCTTCGAAGAAGACCTACCGCGTGCCAACCACGTTGTCGGACCACGACAATCCAATTGCTAAGAATCTACTGCAGCGAAAATTCACGACCGAGCGACCGAATCAGGCGTGGGTTGGCGACATCACCTACCTGCGAACCGGGCCTCGATCGTCGTTTCGGCCAGCCGGTTCATTATTGGCATAGCAAGGGGATTTCATTTTTAGGTTGAAACCGACGCTGCGCGGGTCTTGGCACCCCACTGAACCGTGTCTGCATCCAATCAAATAGGTCCGACGGTGCAGCCCCGAAGAACCGCTCAGCGGCAGTGATGCCGGTCGCCCGTCGAATGGCGTAATTGTGTACCACCGTCAAGCCACGGAGCTTCTTCTCGGGCAACTGTCGCCCGGCGTGTTCAGCGAGGGCGAGACCACCGTTCCGCCCCTCCCCGCAAGACGAGGAGCGCTGAAATATCTCCGCGCATTCGCGGGCCAACGCGTCCAGCCGCTTCTGTTCTTTCAGAGTCAGCCGCTCCCAATCGGCCTTGTGGGCGCTCATCATTGTCCTGGCGCGCTCCCACAGCTGGTCTCGACGTACGACGGTTCGAGCCTTGGGTGCGGCACCGAGTAGGTAGGCAGCTGGGATCCAGGTTTCGACAAGTAGAGCTTCCAGGTCTTGTGGGAGTTCCTGAGCTTGAACGAGGGTCGTGACCTGTTGATGGTAAAACGCCAGTGTCGCCACCATCTTCGGCACGACACCCCGGGCCTTGTTGAGCTTAGCGACCCGCTTGTCAGAGAGGTCAATCCTGGTTGCAAGCTCGTCAAATTCCGAAAAGCGTTCGTGAAGCTCACCTGCCAGCATCTCGGATGTCCGTGGTGCGCCAGTTTCCAGTACGTATGGGTGGTATTGGTCGCTGACCCCATGAAGTGCTGCGGTGTATCTGGCTTGTTGAGCCCTCACTGTCTCAAACGCCACCTGGTCACGAGTGACCCTGTCACCCGCATCTACGATGTGTTTGTCGAAGGCTGCTGGGCGCCCAGGTCGCCGAGGGCCTTTTTCGTATATTCGCTTTGCATCCTCCTGATTCTCCAGGTTGGACACCGACTCAACGAGTGCCTGCTTGGCGCTGCGCACGGGGAGAGCCATCGGCCGCCCCAGGGCGCGCGTGATCTCCTGCTGCACGTGGAACAAGTCCGGCGAGTGGCGGGCGTTCTGGTCTTTCGCATGCCGAATCAATGCCTTGACCTCATCGCTGGTGACCTGTTTCACGACGACGTCCAGCCCCTTGGTCGCCGACTCGATGGCGCTGTTCCAGGTGTCGGCATCTCTCCGTTTTCGGTACGATTCGAGCAAGAGGAACCCGGATACCGGCTCCATCGCCACTAGGCACTGGCCCGCGGCAGGGAAGGTCTCGTCCAGACACAGCGTGATCTTCTTTTGGGGCATACTCTTGGCGAGCCGAGCCTGCTCTTCTTCGCCGTAGGTTGTCACGAGGTCCAGTACTTCGGACGAGACCTGATGTTGAGCGCCATAGGAGCAACCGATGAACCGGTCCAATCCAGCATGTTTCAGGAATGTGCTGACGAGCGGGTACCCCAGCGCCCCATAAGCGTCATGACGAAGTGGGCAGCCAACACCAGCCGCTCCAAAAAGACCACGCCTTCGGGGCTCTCGAAGAACCCCACAACACACGGTGCCGCCTCGATGCTGGACCGTCGGGCTCGCCAGTATTGCAACGTCGTTCGCGGGACACCGCTCGCTTTCGAAAAGGACCGTCCACTTTGGCCTTCTCGATGGGCTCCGTCCAGTTTTTGGAGCGTTGTGGCCGTGTCTTGGCGATTCCAAGACTTTATCGGCTGGGACTGGGGGGTGTTCTGAGATACAATTGTGGTCATGGCTTAGTTCCGTCTTGGTGCGGTTGGATCCCACGAAGATAAAGGAAATAAGCCAGTTTCTCACCATTTTGCCTCAGTATTCTGTCGCAACACGGCCCACTGGATGGTCACGTCGCACCGTTGTACGGGCCGGGACAACCCGGACCTGCTCCCATCCGATGTGGCCGCCAATCTCTATGGCTTCCATCAAGCAACTTGACCGAGCATGCCTCTTGGCTGGCTCACGGGACAGTCATGCATCGCGACCAAATCCAGACCGGTGGCCGGTGGCCGAAACGATGACCAAGGCCCAAATACACTTAATTTACGGCGGGGAGCTCGCCAGATAATCCAGTAACTTACTGGGGAATACGCTAATTTATACGATCGATCGATTGGTTTTTTGGGGCGTGCCGAATTCCTATGAAATACTGTGGGGGCCGGCCATTGGGTTGGTTGTATTTTGGGGGTTCCATGCGACGAATTTTTCCACTACTCGGCTTGTTAGCGAGTTCCGCTTTTGCAGCACCACCTGAAACGCTCAACGTCCAGGGTCGTCTGCTCGACGTCAACAACGAGCCGATGCAAGACACTGCGGAGGTTGTGTTCTCCCTGTACGACGGCGCGGATGCCACAACTCCCGTGTGGACCGAGACGCAGACCGTTTCTCTCGACGGCGGTGTCTTCAGCGCGCTGCTCGGCAACATCAGTGCTGTCCGCCCCCATCTTGAGTCGGGCGACGATCGGTGGCTCGGCATGGGCATCTCCGACATGCCCGAGATGCAGCCCCGGCAGCAGCTCGCAGCCTCTCCCTGGGCCATAGCCGCCCACGATGCTGATACCGTCGACGGAGTACACGCCGACGACTTCTACATTTACGTCGACGACTCCGTTGACACCCACGCCGGCGACGCTTTTGCCCATCATGCGCCGTTCACAGGTAGCGACGCCATCACCGCCGTTACATCGCACTTCGCCACCGATGGCGTGACCGCCAGCGCAGTCATGATCGAAGGCTACGGTGCTGTTATCGACGACGGGGGCAACTGGGTTGGGCCGATTGGCGGCGTCACCGGTCCCCAAGGCCCGCAGGGCGAGCAAGGCGATGTTGGGCTGAATGGACAACCGGGTGAGAGAGGATCCACTGGGGATATCGGTCCCGCCGGCGAGCAAGGGGATACCGGTCCCGCCGGCGAGCAAGGAGACGGCGGACCCGCTGGACGCACCGGAGCACCGGGTGCAACAGGAGACACCGGACCCGCTGGACCCGCTGGACGCACCGGAGCACCGGGTGCAACAGGAGACACCGGACCCGTTGGACTCACCGGACCCGCTGGACGCACCGGACCTGCTGGGCTCACCGGACCCGCTGGACGCACCGGATCACCGGGTGCAACAGGAGACATCGGACCGGCTGGAGCGACGGGAGACACCGGACCCGCTGGACTCACCGGACCCGCTGGACGCACCGGACCTGCTGGACTCACCGGACCCGCTGGACGCACCGGAGCACCGGGTGCAACAGGAGACACCGGACCCGCTGGACTCACCGGACCCGCTGGACGCAGTGGAGCAACAGGAGACACCGGACCCGCTGGACTCACCGGACCCGCTGGACTCACCGGACCCGCTGGACGCACCGGACCCGCTGGACGCACCGGAGCACCGGGTGCAACAGGAGACACCGGACCCGCTGGCCGCACCGGAGCACCGGGTGCAACAGGAGACACCGGACCCGCTGGACGCACCGGAGCTACGGGAGAAACCGGACCCGCCGGACCCGCCGGACCCGCCGGACCCGCCGGACCCGCCGGCATCGGACGCACCGGACTCACGGGTGCAACAGGAGACACCGGACCCGCCGGAGCTACGGGAGACACCGGACCCGCCGGCATCGGACGCACCGGACTCACGGGTGCGACAGGAGACACCGGACCCGCTGGACGCACCGGAGCTACGGGAGAAACCGGACCCGCCGGACCCGCCGGACCCGCCGGCATCGGACGCACCGGACTCACGGGTGCAACAGGAGACACCGGACCCGCCGGAGCTACGGGAGACACCGGACGCGCCGGAATCAACGGAGCAGACGGACTCAGGGGAGCAACCGGACCCGCCGGACGCAACGGAGCAGACGGACTCACGGGAGCAACCGGACCCGCCGGATTCAACGGACGCAACGGAGCAACCGGAGCAACCGGAGCAACCGGACCCGCCGGTCCGTCTACCGGTTGTGTTGTGCAAGGCGCAGCGTGTCCGCGTGGCTGGTTTACCGCCGGCCTCACGACCATCTTCTTTCCCGGTAGGAGCGGTGCGTCCGTGTGCGGCAACATTGGCGGTGCCACTATGCCGGAACTGCTGGTTGGGCAGACAAGCTGTTCCGTCAATCTCTGTTGCGTCCCATCCAATGATGTACCTAACTAGCGGTCCGTTTGGCCTGGAGGCCCCACACTATGTTCAACAAGACCTTATTCACTATGCTTGCGCTGATGACATTTATCGGCGGTTGTAAGAACGAATTCGACACGGACGACGAGGCTGATACCGACGTTAGTAACGACATCGATACCGACGTCATCAGTAACGACATCGACATCGACATCGACACCGACACCGACACCGACACCGACGCCACTACCTTTACAGGTACCGAGGGTTTCGCCCTGTGCTCAGCAGGGGGTGCCATTTCCGACGGCCTCAACAGCGCATTGTTCTGTTTGAGCCCTGTTCAGGTCGGGACGGGTCGAGCGACGGACGGTACCCACACCCTGGAGGCCGGGTCCTTCTTTATCGTCTCACCGTAGGCAAGTCTCCAACTGCTATGGCAACCCACGCACCCGCTTTCCATTTGAGGAAGCGGGTCCGTGGGTCGTTTGCGAGATCCGAAAAGCTCAGCACGGGAATTGGCCGCACTCGGTCTACCGCATCGAAAGCAGGTTTTTAAGGAGATGCACAGCGAAAACCGCAGTCACATCTAAGGGGAGGGCTGAAGGTCCCTTACATTGAGTGACGGGCGCAATGCCGGCGTCCCCACAGCTGGCTACGGATAGACCCGCTACCGGAGTCGCGGGCGGAAGCGCTCTGCCCAGAGGGGCACAAAGAGTCGGTCATGTTGACTGTGCTCGCCCTGGTTGCCTGCCATCGCGGCCGGTCTATTTCGTCGTCAGCGACCCCCGCGAACGCCCAAATCGGTGAGGACGTCGACGCCCCTCAGTGGGAGCGTGAACGAGCGGCCGAATTCGTACCCATCGACACCCGACGAGCCGTACTTCACGGTGTTATTCGCCGGAATACTCCCGACCGCTTCGAAGAACTGATGCAGGTCATGCCCGACGTTCAGACTCTCGTCATGGCTGATGGCCCGGGATTCCGGTCGCTGTGTACCGTGGCAAGGAGAAGGGACGCGTCGAACAGACGATACGCTACCTACGTACGTCTTTCATACCTGCGCGAACATGGACGGACATCGATGACCTCAATCGGCAAGCCGCCTTATGGTGTCGTCGTGCGGCGGGAGTTCGGACGCACCACGAACGTCCTGAGCTGACGGTTCTTCAGGCTTGGGAGCAGGAGAAAGCGTCGCTGCTGGACCTGCCAGCAGACGCCTACCCGGCCTACGAAGAGGTCAGCGTGCGCGTCGGGAAGACCCCTATGCACGGTTCGATCTGAATGACTACAGCGTGCCGCACGACCGGGTTCGTCGGCAGCTCACCGTTCGTGCCACCAGCACGGATGTCCGCCTGTTCGACGGTGCCGAGTGCGTGGCCGAACATCCACGCACCTTCGACAAGCGGGCCCAAGTCGAGAACCCCGCCCACCTCGAAGCGCTCCGGGCACAGAAGAAGCATGCGCGGCAAGCGCGTGGCATGGACCGCCTTCGACACGAAGCACCGTCTAGCGCTACACTGCTCGAAGGAGCCGAAAAGCGTGCATACAACCTCGGCAGTGCCGTGGCGGGTCTGTGTCGGCTACTCGATACATGGCACGCAAAATCCCTGGAGAGCGCGATTGTCGAAGCCATCTCTGCGGAACGGCTGCATGTCGCGGCCGTGGGTCAGATTCTCGAGCAACGCGCCCAAGCCGCCGGGCAGCCTCGATCGATTCCCATTCAGCTGCCTGACGATGACCGGGTGAAAGGACTCTCTGTTCAACCCCATGACTTGGGTGGCTACGACCAAGAGCTGTCGTCATGAGTCCGCGCGACCGACTGGAAAGCTTGGGCCTACACGCCTTGGTCGTGAACTTTGACTAGATTGCCGACGCGGAGTGGCTACCTTGGTTGCTGGAACTCGAAGAGCAGGAGCGCCAACGGCGCAGTCTAGAGCGACGGCGAAAGATGGCGCGTCTAGGGCGGTTCAAGGCCATTGCGGACTATGACTTCGACTGGCCCAACCGCATCGACCGCAAGCTTGTTCACCCACTGTTCGCCCTCGACTTCATCGAGCAGGGGCTCAACGTCGTTCTCGTTGGGTCCAACGGCGTAGGCAAGACGATGCTGGCCAAGAGCCTTGGAAGTGCCTGCCTGAATGCCGGACACACCGTGCACTTCACCACCGCAAGTCTGATGCTCAATATCCTCGCGGCGGAAGACAGCGCCACTGCCCTGGAGTGTCGTCTGCGACGCCTGTGCCGTCCCGGCGTTCTCATCGTGGATGAAGTCGTCTACCTATCGTATGGCCTGCGCCATGCCGACCTATTGTTCGAGGTCGTCAGCCGCCGCTATGCGGTCAACAAGCCCATTATCATCACGACCAACAAGCCGTTCGTCGAGTGGGGAGAGACTTTCCCCAACGCCACCTGTGTCGTCACGCTGGTCGACCGCTTGGTCCACCGCTCTGAGATTGTAGCCATTGCGGGCAACTCCTTCAGACTGAAGGAAAGCAAGGAACAAGCTTCAGCACGGAAGAACGCGCGAGACATGAGCGAATAGCGACAAGCCCGCGGTCACCAGTGGTGGTCGCCGGTTTCACCAGCGTGCATGTGTCTCGGGTTTCACCAACGTGCATGCGCTGCGGTTTTCACCGTTTGGCCGCGGGTTCGCGTGGTCGACGACACCAGCTGGCGTGCGATGAACAAGTCATCGAAAAAGCACGATTTCACGCCGCCCATTTTGTTCTGGTGACTGATCGAAAAGACCGGAATGACAAACGAATTCTTCAAGAGTACCGCAACCAATCCGCTATCGAAGGTCACAACGGATTTCGGTGGCTGAAGAACGTGGCGTTGGTCGCTCCGGTCTTCCTCAAGACACCCAGCCGCATCGCCGCACTGGGCCTCGTGTTCATCTTGGAACGGATGGTCCGTAACTACCTGCAGTTTGAGCTTCGACGTCAGTTGGAGGCTACCAACCAGACCGTCGGTGGGCGTAAGAAAAACACGCGTACCAAGAAGCCAACCGCTGAGACAGCACTCTTGCACTTCATGGGCGTGTCCGGCATTCGAGTCACCGTGGGAGAACAAATCCTGGAACGTCGAGCCGACACGCTGACCGAAGATGCCGAGGTTGTTGTGGAACTATTGCGGATTTCACCTGATATCTTCACACGGTCTTTCGAGAAATGGCCTTCTTTTGAAATGGAGACCTGCCGAATGTGAGCTTGGGTGCGGCGGCATGCCTCTGTCCACCGCCCCTGCCACGCGCCGCTTTATGGTCGCGCCCCGCCCGCTGTGCACCGTCGACCGCACCAACGGGAGCGGTCGGCCGCTGCAGCGCCTCGTGCGCCGCGGCTGGGGGGCGCTCTGCGCGACGCTCCAGGTCGCCGACCGCGCGCTCCCCGCCTTCGTCACGCGCGAGGTCGAGCAGGCGCTGTCGTGCGGCAACCCGGCGGGAGGCTTCGCCTGGCTCGCGTGCCCCGATGGCCACCACCACCGGTTCGTGCCCTTCTCGTGCCAGACCTGGGCGTGGTCGGGCTGCGAAAGACGAAGGGGGGCATCGGGAGCTCCCGCTGGACACCGTGGAACCTGCTGTTGTGGCCGGTCTTCGACGTCAACGGCGTGGCGTGCCCGACGTGCGGGAGGGGGATGGCGCTGCGCGCGGTGGTTCGGCGCGAGGCCCGCCGGCCAGCGGGATGGATGTAGCCTGAGTCTAAAGCGCGATGGGGGAGTGCTGTGGACTCGGAGAGGTGTGTCTTTGAAGACGAGGCCCTGCGTAAACCGTCGTTTTCGCTCGGTGTGCACGGGGCGCGAGGGCCTCAGTCGCGGGCGATGCGGGTGCCAGGCGGTGGCGGTGGGCGCTGCGCTGGGCTGGCAGCTGGACTTCGGGGGTGCCTGATGTTTCCGATCCTTCAGCCCAGATCAACCAGGGTACCGATCCCCTCCAGAGTCCGGATGACTTTGATGACCCCTCGGTGCCGGGCGGCTGTGCAGGTGGAGGAGGCTCCAAGGGATGTGGGTGCGCATCGGGCACTCAGAGCGGCTTGCTCTGGGGTGGCTTGCTGGGCGTGTTGGCGATGCGTCGTCGTCGGCGGGACTGAGCTGCCGGACCTCCGGAGGCTCAGCCGCTGAGTCTTTGCACTGGGCAGGGATCGTGTCAGCGGGCGTCGATCAATGTGGGGACCGTCCCTGGAGTCTCGCCTCTTGGCGCTTCAGGGCATCCACCACCATGTCCCGAAACAGCCGCAGGCGTGGGTTTCTCCGCAGATCGGGATGGACAAGTACCCATATGTCCAGCCCCGGTGCGGGCTCTGTGCGCCGCTCGAGATGTCCATCCGCGAAGAAGCACGGTAAGCGCGCCATGCCCATACCCGCCGCGCAGAACCGACGCTGAAGCTCACCGTCGAGGGTCGCGCCCTTGATGGGGAGGTCGGGCCACGGGGTGTTCTTGGCCCAGGAGCGATCGAGCACCTCCCCGCGCTGTCCGATCCAGCAGTCACCGCGGCCGTAGATCGCGATGTGCGCGTTGCTCACCTTGCGGCCGTGCAACGCGGAATCCGGTGCCACGCCGACCGGCATGAAACGAATCGCGACGTCGGCACGCTGATGCTCCAGACTGACGATGTCGTACGATCCCGTCATCTCGATGTCGATCTGTGGCCAGCGCGAGCAAAACGCAACGAAGTCCTCGGCGAGCAGCTCCGAGGCGACGATCGGTGGCACGGTCACTCGAACGGTACCTTGCAGCTCGGGATCTGCTCCCTGGGCCGCTCGCGTGAGCGCTTGCATCGCAGCTTCCACCGCCTCCGCTCGCGGCCGCAGCGCGGCGCCGGCTGCAGTGGCGTGCAGACCATCCGGCCGCCGGTCGAACAGGACCACGCCGAGCTGGTCCTCCAGGCCGGTCAACCGTCTTGCCACCGTAGGACGACTGAGACCCAGTTGCTGTGAGGCCGCGCGTAGGCTCGCAGCCCGGAGCACGGCGAGAAATAGTCGGACATCGTCCCAGTTGAGCGCGTTCGAGGTTGCCATGCACATCAGTGTACACCCCTGGCGTCATTGTGGCCCTTCCGATTGACCATGCGACGCCCTATTTTGTTTGCACCTCAACGGGAGATAGAACGATGAATACGACGTCTACCGCGATCAACTCCGAGACCAGCGCGGCCGTTCGCTTGGACAATCTTCCGATCTCCGCTGAGTTCCCGTTCGAGTCCAAGTACGTCGACGTGCTCGGCTCGAAGGTGCACTACATCGATGTTGGCGAAGGCGCGCCTATGGTCTTCATTCACGGGAACCCAGCCTCGTCCTATCTGTGGCGGAACGTGATTCCGCACGTTCAGGACGGTCACCGCTGCATTGCCCTTGACCTCATCGGCATGGGCAAGTCCGCCAAGCCCGATCTCGACTACAGCTACGACGACAACAGCGCGTACCTGGCCGCGTTCATCGACGCCCTCGACCTCGGCGACGACATCACCTTGGTGATTCACGACTGGGGTTCGATGCTTGGATTCCGATGGGCGAGCGAGAATGGTCATCGCGTGCGCGGCATCGCCTTCATGGAAGCGATGGTGCGTCCACTGGTGTACGCCGATCTTCCCGGTGCGTTGAAGGTCGGGATGAAGGTCATGCGCAATCCGTTCTTGAACTGGCTGTTGGTGGGCGTGGCCAACGTCTTCCTGCGGGTCATGCTGCAGGACCTCACGCTCCAGAAACTGAGACCGGAAATCCTCGCCCACTACCGGAGCAACCATCCGAGCGTGGCGAGTCGCAAGAACATCCGCATGTTCCCGCGCGAGGTGCCCTTCGAAGGGGTGCCGGCCCGGAGCTACAACCTCGTCACTGGGTACATCCGTTGGATCGCCGAGACCGACGTACCGATGCTCCTGCTGCACGGCGACAACGGTGTGGCCATCAAGGCCGACGAAGTGGTGTGGCTGCGCGACAACGTCACGAACCTCGACGTGGTGGACCTCGGCCACGGAAAGCACTTTCTACAAGAGACCCATCCGCATCGGATCGGGACCGAGATCGCGCGTTGGCGGGCCACTATCTGAAATGAACTGAACTGAACTGGAGACCATCATGACCGATATGACCATCCGCACGACCGTTGACATCGAGGCCTCGGCCGCCAAGGCCTGGAGCCTGTTTGGTGAAGGCTTTGGAGACTGGGCCGACTGGGCCCCTGGCATCGATCGTTCCACCCTGGAGGGCCCGCTCGCACAAGGCGTGGTGCGAGTGAACGACACCGCTAGCCTTGGTACGGTGCGGCAAGAGCTGGCGCGCTTCGACCGCGACGACCTCGCGCTCGCTTACGAGATGAGCGAGAACCTGCCGCCCTTCTTTGTAAAGATGCGCAACGACTGGGTGATCGAGGAGGTCGACGCCGGCAGGTGCCGGCTGACTGGCGTGGCCTTGTTCGTGCTGAAGGACGAAGCTGAGCCCATGCGCAGCAAGCTCGAAGGCAAGATGGGCATGGCGCTGGAGGCGTTCGCGCGTGCCTTCCGCGAGCATGTGCAAGCCTGACCTGGGATCGACCTGTGGAGATGGCGGTCTGTTGCCTCGCGTTGGCCGCAGATGTCCGCCTCTGCGCAGGGCAACCTCTCGCATGAGGGCGCCGCGCGTGAGAGGTCAGGCTCCACCGTGGTCGCAGTTGAAGTGCGTCCGGTCCTGTTCCTTGCCCTTTCGTTGGCGGCTTGCGTCGCCGGCGAGGCCCCGGGCTGGACGCTGAGCTTCGCGCCCCCGTTCGGCCTGTCATGACCCTGTCCGCCCAGGTGTTTGTGCCTGATGTCGCGGGAGAGCTGATGGTAGATGGTGAGGAGCCAGACACCGCTGTGCGCTTGATCCGTGGCCGCAACGGCATCGGTGAAGGCGCGTGCCTCGCGGAACTTGATGGTGCGTGCCTTGGGCTGTTGCCCGACGTTGGGTCTCAACAAGTGCTGCTGTCGGACAGCGCGTGCGTCACCCGCTTCGCGTTCACCCCAAGCGCTTCGGCAGCGGACAGAGACTTCGCGCTGCAGGCGGTCTCACTGGGGCTTGATGGCACCCGGACGTCCAATCCTCTGGCGGTTACGTGTACAGCGCGGCGCCAGGACCCTCGGAGAATCGGGACGGTGATGGCTTCGGCATCGCGGACGGTGATTGTGAGGATGACGATGCCACCGTCGCGCAGATCAGGCCGATGTGGGGGGGGATGACGCCGACAGCAACTGCGATGGCTCCGATGATGTCGACGCGGACGGGGACCTCGTGCCAACCTTGAGCCCGGGAGGCACCGACTGCGACGATGCCAACGTTCAGGTGTTCCCCGGTGCAGTGGAGACGTGCAACGGCCTCGATGACAACTCAGGGGTTTGGCAACGAGTCCGAAGAGGGCGAGGACGACTCTGACGACGCCCTTCCGGTGTTGCAGTCCGCGTCAGTGGCGGGGCGCTCGCCTGTCCGACAGCGCAAGGCCCGGCGGGTGCAGAGGCTGGGTAGCGCACGTTCAAGCTCCGGCCGCTATGCGCGTCGTGGGAGGAGTGTACGGGTTCCCATACGTTCGCGGCGGCATGAGCCTTGCCGGTCTGCATCCGCCGCCGCACTTCAAACCCTTTAGCCCAAAGACCGCCTGCGACAGCGACGAGGTCGCGGTGCTCTGGACCATGATGCTTGCGGGCAGCCGCATCTGGTTCCACACAACGGTCGAGGACTGCGACGGCAAGATGCGAGACTGTCCTGAAAAGGTTCTGAACAGCATCGAGGCCTGGACCGGCGATGGTGCAGTGCCATAGGCCACATTTCAGTTGCTGAGACTGGCTAGAGTGGGATCCACGATCGCGGTCGATTCCCCATATCAAAAGGTGCAAGGGTATGATCTGGATCGGCTGTCCGCGTTCCTCTGAACAGGCTTTGAACAGAATTGCCGCCAGCAGTGATCCATAGAAAGCGGTAATTCGTCCGAAGCCACCGCTGACGTTGTGACATTGTCTGACTTGTGAACAGGTTTTGAAGACCCTATGTTGTTTGTGAACCTGGAGGTCACATGTCATCGAAAACGAAAGAGCACCCACGGACTGCGATTGGCGGTCTTATCGACAGTGTCACCCTGGCCAAGCTCATGTTCATGGCCGCTGCTGGCGCGTCGCTGGCGCTGTCCATGTGGCTGTGGTTCACCGGCCACAAGGACCAAGGAATGTTCGTTGGCCTGTGGGTCCCCACAGCGCTCGCTTTGGGAACACTCGTCACTTCGGGAGGTAATGATGAGTGACCAAGCCCTCTTGATGTTTGCGGTGGGCATCATCGCCCTATCGATCAGTGCAACAATGATCGTTGGGTATGTTCGCTTCCAGCAGGCATTTAGACGGACAGTGCCCTTGCACGAACCGTGGGCGGTTGATTCCCTGCCGATATCCAGCTAGGCAAAAAGCACAGTGTTTGCTGGCTTTGGTGTTCTTGCACCACTGGTGCAGGTTCTCACCCGTCACACGCCGAACAGCCCCGTCCAGTTGTCCATCACTCCATGCGAGCGGTGAGGGGCCGACAACGACCGCTCCCGTATGTTCCATGGTGCAGGACCAGCGTGTAGAGCGCGCCATGGGTTGAGGTCCGCCTTTGAACGCACGCGATCGGCGGCGGTCGAGACGCCGGAGGCCGCGAGCGCCTATGCCGGTTTCTGGCTCGCCCGGCTCTGGCTTGAGGCGACTGGAGGAGGCACCGGCCGGCCCCATCCGGGTGACCTTCAAGCGTCCGTGGGCGGACGGCACTGACGTTCACGCCGCTGGAGTTCATCGAGCGACTCGCGGCTCTGGTCCCGCCGCCGCGTGCTCATCGGGTGCACTCCCATTGCGTGCTCGCTGTCCTATCTGCGGCCGTCGGATGACCCTGCGCGCATTTCCGTGGCCGCGAGCCATGCTGCGCATCCTCGACGCTGCGGCCGCCCAAACCCCGCCTGACCGCCTCTTCGTCTCCGTCCGAGCCGCAGCGCCACCGCTGTGGGTCCGGTCAGGTGCGACTCGGGGTGGGTCCGTGCCCTGTTCGGAGGGTCACGGGGCGCCACAGCGCTGTCCGCGCTTGGCAGAATCGGCGCGCGACCTACTGACGGCTTCCGCTACGCAAGCCGACCGCTCGCGGTACGGAGCGAAGGGCGTTGGAATCACCTATCCGTCGTCGTCATTGGCCAACTGTCCTGTCCTGTCCTGGCTGCCAAGAACCCGTTTCACCAACGGCTCCAAATTTGAAGGTCCAAATCGCGCCGTCGTCCCACCGAATCGCAATGCGGTGGGAGTGGTTCGTCGCGGTCTCATCGGCCAAGTAGGCACTCACCTCAGCGGCGGTCCATAGTGTCGGCTCACGAACCGTGAACTGCATCTGCCCGTCGACAAACCGCCCCATCAGGGTCAACGGGCGCGGATAGCTACGACTGAAGTCCACACGGACATGGTCGTCGTGCCACCCCCATAGATGAATGGCCGTCGGCTCCAAGCCGGCAGGCTCCAGGTCGGTCACACCAAACTCGGTTCCATTCGTCCACACGTGTAGTTCCGGGCCAACAGGAACGACCGACTGCCCATCCTCCGATAACGCCACCAACGGTCCGGTGAAGCCCCAGGTAGGCTGTTCTCCGGCAATCACCATGTCGAGTTGACCCAAGGTGAGCAGCGGTGGGTCAACCATGTGCGCGTTGAAATCGTAGAAGCCAAAGACATCCAACCACCCCCCTAGATTGTCCCCATCCACGGGTGTCGCGACGATGTTCCATTCAAGGTCGTCGCACAAAACGGCCACAAATCAAGAGTCTGTCAGCAATGGCGGGTAGCCAAGCCCCTTCTTGGGTTGCACAACGCCGGACAATGACCCGCGAATCGCACGCTCAATCTGCAGACTCGGCATCTGTGAGTACTCACCCAGAATCATACGGGCGACGACGATGTCTGGACACTCGCTGAGTGCGTCAGCCAGCGACGATTGCATGGGTCCGGCGAAGGACAAAGAGACGAGAAGCAGCACGGGTGACTCCTGATTCGGCCCTTTCAACGCATCCCAACCGCCCAGATTGAAGGAAATAACTCACTTTCTCGGTAGGACTCTAGGGCACGCCGAGCCCAGGTGTCACGGCAGCCGAAGGGGTCAATGACGCCGACAATCGAAGTTGCACGGACCGATTGCCATTGAGCATCACAGGTCCCCCCGGCCAGACATCAATGGGCTCCCCCACATCGTGTACCGAGTTGTTGTTGAGGTCCATGTACGCCTGCAGGGTGACGAGAGGGTCTGGCGCACAACACACGGAGACCACACCCGACGCCACAGCGAGACCGGGAGTCGGTGTGACAACAGCTCGGTCCGCCATGCCATACGCGTCGACCGCTTCCAGAATCAACGTCGCTGTCGTCCCACTTGGAATGACCACGTGGAACTCGACGTCGTAGGAGTAGGAATACCCGATAGTGACTGCGAGAAGTCCGGTAGCAAAAGCGATTCTACCCGTCGCGCCAAACCAATCCAGTGCCCTACAAACCTCCAACAAGAGGTCTAGGGCTACTCCGCAGCCAAAGCAGCGTCTACGAGGTCATCGACCAAACCATTGGAATTACGCAGCTCGTGAAACACAATCACACCATTGCTGTCGATGACGGTGTAGCTGTGTCGGGCCTCGCCCCAACCGTCAAACCACTCGCCGTCAACGTCCGCAAGCACGGTGTAGGACAGGTCGAGCCCATCTCTAAATGACGCAATTTCGTCGACCGAGATGTCACCACGATTGTTGTCTTCGATGACTACAGTCATGGCTGAGACATTGTCCGGACCTTCGCTTTCGTACCATTCGTCGAGCTCCTGAACCAGGGCTCTACACGAGGGTCACCACATTGCCGAGCCGACCAAGATGACCCGCTGGCCACCTCGCTCGGACAGAGCCACCAACGCGCCCGTGGTGTCGGGCAAGCTGAAGTCATGCGCACATCGGCCCACTTCGACCGCACACGAGTCGTTGACGGTGTCGGAGTTCGTTCCATCCGTGCCATCCACATCGTCCGTGGGCGGGTCGGTGCAGGCGGCGACAACCGCCAACATGGGGACTAGCAGGCGCATGTTCACCCCAGCGATGGGCCAGGATGCCAGGATTTCGACCTAGTTACCGCCCGCCCGAAAAATCACGGAAACGACGCATGTGGGTCATTTAATAAGCCCTTCCGACCCTTCGCAAGCCGCAATCACTACCAACCGAAGTGCGAAACCGGGGTGGGCGTAGCTACATCAATGGGCGTTCGCGTGAGGCCCTTCCGACCCGATTCCCACAGTATGGGTGGCTCGACAGTGACATCGACCGAGTTGAACGCGCTTGAAAACCATGTCGAACGAACCTGACCCTATGACAGCCACAACAGACCCGCCATTGAGCGCACGCCCGCGCCTGTTGGAATGGCGACGCGAACAGCATCCATCAATGCGCACGTGGTGCCCTGCTCTCCGATTCTCACAACACCCGTGTTGACGCCGACAATTACCGCGCGACGATTCCCCGCGCCCGTCTCAATCACGAAGGGCACTTCCGAGCTGCCGGTCGCGCCCGTCGCACTGCCATCCACACCGACTCCGTTTATGGCGGATTCGCAAGAGACAGCGCCCGTCGACTCCACACGGACAAGTGCAAAGGTGGTTCCGGGGCGCCGGACAGCTACGACCATGGCCCCATCGGTTGTCACCCAGCCACCAGCCCGCGACGGCCCCGGCAGCGGAACCGACACCGGCTCTGAGGACCCATGACGTATCCAATGCTCGCCAGCGGGGTCCGTCCCCAAGACACTATCGCCATGCACGACGGACGCCGACGAGTACGTTTCGACGGCCGGCAGCGCGGTTCCGTCTTCT
>JBLHSN010000091.1:0-18086 GCA_047626195.1 Myxococcota bacterium | reverse complement strand
CGGCGCCGGGCTCTCCTCGGACCTCCTTCAGCAGCTCGAGGGCATCGTCTGCTTCCGCGTCGACCAGGTGAACCTCGGCGGCAAACAGCTTGCCGATGGGCAGCCCGCTCGCCATGCCGTGGGTCTTAATGTCGTCCAGTCGGTCATTGTCGCCCGCTTGAACCGCAACCATGGCTCGGCGAAGACGAATTTTTCCGTCCTCGTCACCGGTCTTGGCTTCAAGGTCTGCGAGGGTCGCATCTGCTGCGTCCCACTCACCGGCCAGCACGTGGTCGAGTGCGACGCGAAGCATCACTTCCGGCGAGTCTGGGTTTTCGGCCTGAAGGGTTGCCAGTGCCGCAGACGCGCCGGGCAGGTCGTTCGCTTCGAAACGATCGTCTGCTCCAGACACATCAATCGGTCCACCCCCCATACAGGTCGCTGTGATGACGGCCACAAGGGAACTCATGGCCAAAAACGCTATTTTCATCCGTTCTCCATCTACCGGGACGATGCGCCCATGGGATGCGGTCCAGCGTGTTCATGCCACAAACTGGACTGCCTTTCAACCAGCGGGGGAGCGCCGCCTGTCCCATGGTAGCGTGTTGGGGTGCCATCTCACCCTCACTCCTCGGGAGGTGCTTCTGGCCGGCGAGCCCCAAGTAGCCGATAGCGTGCGTCTGTTGCGGAAAATCGCAACAGGCCCGTGGTCGTCCGTGTGGGTCGGCGACCTGAACCACGCGGATGCGGGCTCGGCGCGTGACCTCGTCGCCGTAAAAGTGTTCCGGACGCGCACGGCGCGCGATGCCGAAACGCTGTTCCGCCTGCGCGATGTCGGACGGGACATCAGCACACTTCGCCATCCGGTCCTGTCTCCGCCATTGGCCGTCGTCGATGTATCTGGGCGTCTTGGGCTAGTGAGCGAGTACGTCGACGGTATCGATCTGTTCGACCTGTGCGAAGTGTTGTGGGAGACCGAAGCAACACTGCACACACGGGTAATCTGCGGCATTGTGGCCGCAGTGGCCGAGGCATTAGACGCAGCACAACTACGTATTCCGGACGGCGGGGAACGTCCTTTGGGTCGGATGCACCGCGATCTAAAGCCGGCGAACGTCATGATCGATCGCTCAGGTGGGGTGCGCCTCCTCGACCTCGGGGTGGGCCTGACGTCTCTCGCCGGGAGGGAGGCCCGGGCTGAATCGCTGAAGAAGGGGCTTACACGGTATCTGTCACCAGGTCGTCGTGAGGGAAAGCGAGGTGGCCCACCGAGCGACATCTACGCACTCGGCATGATTGGCGTGGAACTGGCTCGTGGCGGCTGGCTCAAGAGGTTGAGGCTGCGTAATCCAGACCACGACCGCCATTTGGCAGAGGTCGTGGCGCGCATCAAAGATCTTGGCTTCCGCACCGAAGGCAATGAGCTCGCATGGCGCAATCTGTTCCTTCGAATGGTGGCGCACGACCCTGATGCGCGCCCCGACGCCGCCGAGGTCGCCTCGGTCTGCCGCACGCTGCAGGACTCGGCCAATGGACCGAACCTCCCCGCATTCGCTGTTAAAACGGTTGCCCAATGGCTCGAACCGGTGCCCCAAGCCCCCGACCCCGAACTCGATGAGTTCATGGCGCGCATCCTGCACACGGTCGACCAAGCGCCAGAAGCGCCGGTGGAACTCAACCTACCCGCCCCCGACGACGCACACTGGATTGAGACTGCAGACGGCTGGCAGACCGAAGACCAACTGATGGAGAGCGGCGAACACCCAGACCTACAGACGCTGCCTCCCGAACCCACCGAAGAAGTCACTCTGCCTGGCATCGAAGAAGACGACATCTCCGGCATCGAAGACGACGATATGGCATTTGCCGATGCCGAGTTGACTGGCTGGAGCAAGGTTCCGGTGAATGCCCCCTCACCTACACCTGAGCCGTTGCGGTCCGCTCCTACCGAGACCGGGACAACCGCTCCAACGTTGGCGCCGGTGCTTCTCTTCGCCGGAGCCGCAGCACTCGCGATGTCAATCTTGGGCATCTTGTTCGTGTTGTGGTGGCTACTCTAAGCAACCAACTGCCGCTGCCGTTCAAAGAACTCACGCACGTTCTCCTCGGCTTCTTCCACGGTGTGGCTGTGAAAGATGAGATGGCGAAGCTTGGCTCCGTCGTGCACCCCCTCGGTGAAGTACCGCGCAATCTTCTTCATCCGGCCCAGCGCACCATGGTCTGAGTTGAACCGGTTCCGGAGGGCGTCGTAGTAGTCGAGCAGCGTTTTTTCACGCTCATCAATCGTCGGCTCTACAGGCGTGCCGCCAGCAAGGGCGGTAGCAATCTGCCGGAAGACCCAGGGGTTTTTGATCGCCCCTCGCCCAATCATCCACCCATCACATTGGGTGTATGCCTGTGTCGATAGTGCAGATGGGACATCTACAATATCGCCGTTCGCAATCACCGGGATCGAAAGGCGACGTTTCACTTCCGCCAATGTATCCAGCTCCCGCTGTCCGCCGTAATTGTCTTCGCGCGTTCGCCAATGAACGGTCACCGCTTCCGCGCCCTCTTCCTGGCACATGTACGCTAGGTCGGGTGCGTTCTTGCTGTTCTGGTCCCAGCCGCTGCGCATCTTGACGGTAAACGGAATCTCAACAGCGGCACGCATGGCGCGGACGATGTCGTAGACCAAGTCGGGTTCTTTCATGAGAGCGGAGCCGCCACTGTGCGCGCATACACGCTTGCTCGGACATCCCATGTTGAGGTCGACGATGTGTGCGCCGACGTCTTGCGCAATCTTCGCGCCTTCCGCGAGTGCAACCGGGTCGCGACCAAACACCTGGATGGCGACCGGCGACTCATCGACGTCAAACCGCACCATTTCCATGACTTTCTTGTGCTGCTCAGCCAAGCCGCGCGCGGGGATGAACTCGGTACAGGTCAGTCCGCATCCACCGATCTGGCGCACTAACCGACGAAAAGTCAGGTCGGTCACTCCTTCCATCGGTGCTAGCGCAAGGCCGTTGGCTATCTCAATGTCACGTATCTTCAACATGCCCAGCAAGTATCGAGGTCTGAACAGCCTGGCGAGCCCGTGTTCCACGGACAGGTCTGACCTGTCGCGGTCAGCCCGCGCAGGACCGCGATTCCGGCAATCCAGCACTGATTGGGTCTCCAATCTACACCGGCTCGGATTTTGCTGTTCTCCTGTCTCTCGACAGAGTCAGCCAAAGCGGCGCCTCGTCCCATGCGAACCTTGTTTCCAGAGTTGTCTCCAGTCCCGAACGCCACGGTATTCCGAACACAACTGGCGGACCGTAGCGTCAATGTTCCGGAAGACGACACCTGTGGGCCAACTAGCGCGCCACGATTAATGGTTTTGCCGCCGACGAGATGAACTTCGCAATCCCACACAGGCCTGCTGCCGGCACCCAAGATCCCAACCTGCCAGTCACCGTCCAGCAGCATGCCCGTAGCTAGGCCGGCACCACCACCATGCGTTCCAGCACCGAATCGGCTCGAAGTTCCAGAGAAGACCGCCGGCTTACTGGGACTAAAAATTACCTCACTCGTTCGACCAAGGATGACGCTCTTGCCAGAGCAGAACGTTGATTCCGCTGAACGGCTGACAGTCAGGTTGTTCTAGAGCGTCGCATCGTTTCCAACAGGCGCATGAGCTGCTGCCAGCCTACTTGTGCCGAACGTGACGTTGTCGACAATCGTGGTGCCCGACTCAACACGTCCACCGTCCGCGTAGCTGACCGCAGTTCCGGTGCTCGCCGTCTAGTACCGAAAAGCCAGGCCCGAAGACACAATATCGTGCTCGATATAGCCACGCCCACAGGCACCTGCGACGGAGCGATGTGGGTTGTTTTCACACATCGCTGGCCACAGCGACCCCACAGAGCATTGCTGACGCGGCAGAGGCCAGTCCCGGAGCAATGAGTGGCGCCACGCCTCCATTAAACCTGTCGGTACGCCAAGCTGGACCATCCGTCGTGCAGGCCTCACAGCCGTAAGTCCACCGCTTGGTCTAGGCCAGCAACGCTACCGCAGAGCGCTGCTGTCCACAGCGTTGCGGCGTGGTTATCCTTGTACAAGGTACCGTTCGGACTCCCCGTAATGGACACATGCCCATTCGCCCCGGCCGATTGACGACATCGGCCCCGCGGGTTTCCCAAGGAGGGTCTACAGCAGTGTCTCGACATCGGTCGCGGATCGGTACTCGACCAACGCATCGCTAGCATCGTTCCCGAAGATCGCATGGCTATTCGCGCCAACAAGTGGGTGGTGGGAAACCGCATCGGACACCGTTAACGAGGTTAAACCATGCGACTCTTGTGACGACCTCCACGACAGAGTCCACCTCGTACATCGTCTTCGACGACCATCAATTGGTCATCCCACACCCCCTCAATACGGATGGTGTTGTCTGTGCTCGGCTCCCCGGGAAGGGGCTGTACGGTTTGTCAGGTGATCGTAGTGCCAGACGTGGAACGCCCCTGAAGACTTGCCCAGCTCTCGCTGGCCGAGTCGACGGTGTTGTCGATGAACAAGGCGCCAGCCGGGCCAGTGCCACCCAGCCATGGTGTCTCAACCCAGGCGGCATCAAAGTCGATGCAGCCGTCCGCTCCATCTGAGCCGTGGGCAACCAACACAACGTCAGATGGCACTTAAGCGCTCACAACGCACCCCAATGGATCATCCGAGGCAGAAAACCTGCGGGCTCCCCGCATCCGCCAACCTTCTTTGAGCCGATTCAGTACTTTGTCTCTGTACGTTTCTGCGGTGCCATTTCGCTCAAGTGCAAGTCGTCGATAAACGCGTCTTCCAGAGCATCCGCATCGGCCAAGAAGTTGTGTTTGACGTAGTCACAGTTGGCGATGGTTGGCTTGCGGTCCAACGGGATGCCTACAGATGCAATGGCGTCCCGCGCAGCGACGTCATCTGGGTAGACAAACAACAGTCCGTCGCAGTCCAAAACCACTTGGGCGTCCGCTTCATCTCGGACCCACAGCTCCGCGCGCGCATCCTGGTGGAACAAGGCATCTGCCTTGTCCACGGCTTCGACAACTTCTACGGCCTCCAAGCCCAACCCCACGAAATCGCGCGATGGGTCGCCTTGTGGCTTGGGATCCCGACGATTCACGACTTGCCGGTAGAGCACCTGAAGCGGTGGCTGGCAAGCGTGTATCAATGCTTTGTGTACTCTCTGAATCATGCCCAGAGGTGCCGAAACGACCAGTCGGGTCGCACCACCCGGAGCAATCTCCGGGTAATAAAGGGTGGGTGGTGTGAACGACACCGGTTCGCCGTCTTTGGTGACGGACTGGGCTTTGGGGGTTGGCTCGATCATGCTTGCCTCTCGAAGCGGCCCGCCGTATCCGCGAAGGCTGCTTCTGGCTCCCCCTCCCTTGGCTACACGCGTCATGATCGTGCAACTCAGCAAGACCCATGAGGGTTCACTTCGGCGCCTGTTGCTGGCGGAACCCACGGTAAACCTATTTTTACTCGGTTTTCTCGACTCCCATGGTCTGGGTGCCGCCACATGGGTGGGAGTGATGGGCCGCGAGGTCGAAGCGTGTGCATTGGTCATTCCCGGCCGGCTTGTCGTACCCTTCGCTCCCGATCCGGGTGACGGCTTCCGGATGGGTCAGCACTTCCATGGCCGCTACCACGCCTCCATGCTCGTGGGTCCGCGCGAGGCCAGTGACGGAGTCTGGGATGGTTGGACACAAGGAGACGTGTCCCCCCGCCGACGCTACGACCAGCAGCTGTACTCGATCGATACACCAACAGTCGCTGCCCCCGTACCTGGCTTTCGCCGTGCGGTGGCCGATGACTGGCGCACGGTGTCTCGGTTTAGCGGTGAGATGGAAGCCGAGGACCTAGGACGCGACCCACGGACTGAAGAGCCGGGCCTACACGATCGGGTGGTCCGGGACCGCATTGAACGTGGAAGCACCTGGGTCATTGAGCGTGACGGAGAGCTTGTGTTTCAGCTGAATGTTGGCACATCGAACCGCTATGGGTGCCAGGTCGGAGGGACCTATGTACCCCCCAAACACCGCGGGAAAGGCATTGCCACTCAAGGGATGTACGCCATGGTGCGCCACCTGCTGACCGAGTACCCAAGAGTGACTCTTCACGTCAACGAAGCCAACACTCCAGCGGTTCGTGCATACGAACGGGTGGGCTTTCGGCCCCACGCTCCTTTCCGTCTCATCACCTTGTAGGCCATGCTCCACACCAACGAACACTTCTCCGACGCTATCGAAGCCGCTGTTGGCGACATCGAGCAATCCACCGATGCTGAACTCGTCATCGTCGCCGCCATGCGTTCGGGCGCTTACCGCGACGTCAGCTTGGTCCTCGGCATGCTGGTCGGGCTCATTGCCTTGGTCATCGTCCTCTTTGTCGACATTCACGTGCCGCCTGCCATGGTTCCGGTGGATGTGCTCATGGGCGTTGTCTTCGGCTACCTGCTGGGACGAACCCGATTGGCACTGCGATGGCTGGTACCGAGTCACCGCAAGCGCCGAACAGTACGCCAGTCGGCACTCGCCGAGTTTGTCACCGAAGCGGTTCATGCGACACCTCAACGTTCTGGCGTCTTGGTGTACGTGAGCGCTCTCGAGGGCCGCGTCGTCGCTATTCCGGACGTGGGCATTGAAGGATTAGTTCCTGCCGGCGAGTGGCGGGCAGCGACCAAGGAGCTGTCCGCTGACAGTGTGGAGAGTCTGGTCGCCAGCCTCAAGGCACTCGGAGCTGTGCTCGGCAAGTATGTCCCACCGACGGATAATCACAATCGGATCGGCCTCGACGATGCACCACGGATCCGCTCATGAAGTACATGAAGTGGCTGGTTATCGTTCTCATTGCCCTTGTGGTTTTCGACGCTGATGCTCGTGTCGGTGGTGGCCAAGGGTTCTCCACTGGCGGCGGTGGTGGCGGCTTCAGCGGTGGTGGCGGAGGAGACGGCGACGGCTTGGGACTCGTGATCTACCTGATCATTCGTCTGTGCATTCAATACCCACACATCGGCTTTCCGCTGCTCGCGGCACTGCTCATCTTTTTGGCCGTCCGGTTCTGGTGGAACAACCGCGACCAAGCGCGCCAAGTACACCGTCTGCGTGGCTCGCTAAAGCGTGCCAACAACACGCCTCAACGGAGTGCTACAACCGGGCGATCCCGCGCCGAAGAAGCCCTGCTCGTCAACGACACTGGGTTCTCCGAGCCGGTGCTGTTCGAGTTCGTTCAGCTCATCCACCGGCGCTCGCTAGACGCCCATGCAACCGGCAGCTGGGACGCTCTCGCGCCCTTCGTGTCCGAGACTGGGCGCAGGAGCATCAGCAAAGCCTACAAGCGCATTTCCACATTCTCAGAGGTCGTCCATGCGGGGGTTCGGCTCGGCGGGGTTCGCAAGTCGGGAAACCGCCAACAGATGGCCATCACACTCCTCGGCTCTCGCATCGAGACCCGCGACGGCCGCGACCATCCCACCTACTTCGAAGAGCTGTGGAGCTTTGAACGCGACGCCACTGCCACGTCCTTGCCGCCCGAAGAGACCATGCGTCTGGGCTGCCCATCCTGTGGGTCCGCTATCGAGACGAACTCGGCAGGTGCGTGCGTCTACTGCAACACCGCCATCACCGCAGGCCAGCTCCAGTGGCAGGCGACGAATGTTCGGATTGATGTCAGCCGCGCCATCCAGCCGCCACGGGTCAGCCGATTTGGCGGCGGTGACGAGCCCGGCGCCTTGGTTCCGTCTGTGGTCGACCCGGCCTTGGGCACCCGCTACCGGTCGTTCACCGGTCGCCATACCGACTTCAGTCAGCACGCGTTTTTAGACCGCACCAGTGGCGTCTTTACCGAGCTTCAAGCCGCATGGTCGGCGGGTGACTGGTCCAAGGCACGCCCCTTCGTCACCGATCCACTCTACAACACCCTGCGTTTCCAAGTGGAAGCATACGAAAAGCATGGTCTACACAACCGCGTCGCTGACCTAGACATCGAGCGCACAGACGTGGTCAAGGTGTCGCAGGACGCTTGGTACGAGTCCATCACGGTGCGTGTGTGGGCCAGTGCCAGAGACTGGACCGAGCGCGATGACGGCACTGTGGTCGGAGGTAACAAGAAGGTTCGCCGTCGTTTCAGCGAATACTGGACGTTCCTGCGAGCCCAAGGCAGCGGGGCCGGTGCGCACGGCGTCTCCAGCTGTCCATCGTGTGGCGCAGCCCTCGATCGCATCAACGCGGCAGGCATCTGCGGCTACTGTGAATCACGCATCGTGTCGGGTCGCTTCGACTGGGTGTTGTCGCGCATCGACCAGCCTGAGGTCTACCAAGGATGAGTACTGATTCCCCCACCCTCGATGCCCTCACCGCACGCGTTCGTGCCTTTTCAGAAGCCCGTGATTGGGTGCAATTTCACAGCCCTCGCAACTTGGCCATGGCGCTGTCCGTGGAGGCCAGCGAGCTGCTGGAACTGTATCTGTGGTGCGACGATGACGGTCCGCAACCACGGGTAGCCGAGCGCGAGCCGAAGGTCGCCGACGAAGCGGCTGACGTGCTCATGTGCTTGTTGAACCTCTGTGACCAGGCGGGCATCGACCTCGGTCGAGCCTTCCACGACAAGATGGACCGAGCGGAGAAGAAGTATCCGGTTGAGCGAGTCCATGGAAAGGCACTCAAGTACAGCGAATACGACGAGTTTGAGGGCGAACAGTAGCCAGTGTGCAATCGAACGCCGGCGACGTGACAAGCCCGGGGAACACATTATGGGCGCGCCTCTTTTATGGAGTTTTCTATGTTGCGTCTCGCACTTCCGCTCGCCGCGTTGGTCGCCCTTCTCGGCTGCGACCCGACCACGCCGTCGGGTTCCATCGACACCTTCGAGCTAGACACCGAAGCAGATATTGCGGACTGCCGCGAGATCTTCGACGGTCGCACTATCTGCTTCCCAGAGGGTCACACCTGCTACGACCCCCACGGAATTGGCGACGGTGTTCCTGTCGAGATTGACTGCCACACTGGCGGTAGCCGCATGTGCCACCCGAACAGTGAACTTTGGCCTGACTGCGCCGGTGGCTGGGAAGAATAGGGATGCGCTCGGCCATCTTGTGCGTGGCATTCATTGGCTGTGCCAAGACCACGCCGATTGCTGTTCCGGTTCCCAGCAGTGGCGACGAGCAGTGCCAAGTTGTAGCCGACGGGCGCACGGTTTGCTTTTCGGTGGGCAACGTCTGCACAGATCCGCACGGTATCGGTGACGGCGTTCCCATTGTGGTGGATTGCTGGAATAGCGGTGGAAGAATGTGCCATCCCGGTAGCGACGAGTGGCCCGTTTGTGCTGGAGGCGTGGTCCGATAATGCGTAGTCTCTACCTCATCATGATGTTGGGGACTGCGGCCTGTGTGGATGATGGTGGCCCCTTGGCAGGCGACTTTGAGCGTGCGTTCACCGCTGCCGGTGGCTGTCGAGACGTCGAAGTCTACGTCACAAGTGCCAACGACGACATCGCCCTGCGCTTCGAAGAACCAGGACTTCTCCAAGCCGCCATCGACGCGGGAGGCGCCCCGGTCACTCTACGGCTGAATCCACAAGACCTACTGCGCTTGGACGTGCGGACAGGAACGGCCTTGTCGTCCACCCTATGCTCGGATGGTCCCGAACCCGAGGTCACCTCGACCTACGTGGGAATCACCGGAACAGCCATCATCGACATCCGGCCCAACACAACTGTCGATGACTTCGCGCGCCTAGACCTACAGCTAGTGTCTGTTGCCGTCCTAGACGAAGAGACCAACGAGCTTCTGGTCATCAACGACTTCACCGTGCGCGACATTGCCATCGGCTTCACCCCGTAGGCTTCACTCGTCAGGCGGACTCAGAGTCAGCCTGAGCGTTTCGTCGCCGTCGAGGCAGCCGCGCGTGTTGCCTTCGAACAGCACCGCAGTCGCATCCCAGGCACCTTCGTCCGGCTCTGCGCCTACGGTGAGGGTATTTGCCGGTCCGCCGTCACACGTTGAGTCTGGATCTGCATCCTGCACCCACGCCGTGAGGGTCGCTTGTGTCGCGCAGCCCGATCCGGTGAGCATCCACACGGCCGTTCGCGCCTCCTCTAACGGATCACACAGAATCCCGAGAACCAACTGCTGGGCAAAGTTTCCATCGGTTTCAACCTCTAGGATCAGCTCGCCAGGTGTGTCACGGTTGTACTGTTCTTGGACGGCAACGGGAACAATCACCTCAACCGAGGCTTCATGTTGGGTGCCACATCCAGCCAAGAATGTGAGCGCGGACAGTAAGGAAAGACATCGCATGCCATTCAAGATGCCGTGAGACATTCCGAAGCACAACCGACGCCGTACGACAACCCACGACAAGCAGAGCCCGTTGCCGTGGACTACGGTTTACTACCCCTAGGAGGATATTGGATGCGTACCTCGCTCCTGTTGCCCGTAATTACGATGAGTTTGTCCTGCTCCTTCCCGGCAGCAGCAGGCCCTGATGACGAAGGGAATACCGACCGTCTCGGCGTTGTTGCCCAGTCTGTCGGTGGCATGATGGAGGCCTACCACTACGCGCCTCACCAGATTGACGATGCAACCTCCGAACGGTGGCTGGGCCAGTACATGCGCCGCCTAGACTATGACCGTCTGTATTTCACCCAATCTGACGTAGACGAGTTTGCAAAGTGGCGCACGACGCTGGACGACGCGCTTGCAAGCCGCGACCTAAGCCCGGCCTACGACATCCATGAACGGTACCGTCAGCGCCTCGAAGAGCGTTTGACCTACTCCGACACCTTCTTGGCAACCGACGTCGACCTGACCACGAGCGACTTCGTCCAACTCGACCGTGAAGAAGCGCCCTACGCCACAGACGCGGAGCAGCAAGACGCCCTGTGGTCGGCCCTCCTGCGCGAGCAAGTTCTGCGCTCGGTTCTTGGCGGTAAGACCAAAGAAGAGTCCATTGAGCTGGTCCAGAAGCGCTACGAGCGGCGCCGCCGAGATGTCGAAACCCTTCCGCCTATCGACATTGTCGAGCTCTACCTAGGTTCGCTCACGTCGACCTTCGACCCGCACAGCACGTGGTTTGCCCCGGCTACGCATGACAACTTTGGCATCGACATGTCTGACAGTGTCGAAGGCATTGGCGCCCAGCTGCAGACGGACGGTGACTACACCAAGATTGTGAACACCATCCCCGGCGGTCCGGCGGAACTCTCGGAGCAACTCAGCGCAGACGACCGGATTTTGTCCGTCGCTCAAGGCGCGACCGGTGATTTCGTCGACGTGGTTGGTGAGCGTATAGACGATGTTGTCCGCCTTATTCGCGGCGAGAAAGGCACCACTGTTCGCTTGACCATCTGGCCAGCTGACTCGGTAGACCCAGCAAGCACCAACGTCGTCGAGCTCATCCGCGACAAGGTCCAGCTTGAACGCGCAGCGGCCAAGGTGGAAGTCCATGAAGTCGAGCGCGAAGGCAGCTCGTGGCAAGTCGCCGTGATTGACGTTCCGTCCTTCTATGTCGACTGGAGCACCGAGCCGTCGGATCCAAACCATCGCAGCGCGTCCGTCGACGTCCGGAGAATCCTGTCGGAGCTGGGTCCGGAGATCGATGCCGTAGCCATTGACCTTCGCCAGAACGGAGGTGGCAGCTTGGATGAAGCGGTCAATCTCACCGGCCTGTTCATCGACCGTGGTCCCGTCGTTCAAACGCGCGACGCACAGGGCGAGGTCGAGGTCTTGCGTGACAGCGACCGTGGTGCTGCTTGGGACGGCCCTCTCACTGTTATGACGAGCGTATACAGCGCCTCAGCGAGTGAAATCTTCGCGGCGGCCATCCAAGACTACCAGCGCGGACTGGTCGTGGGTGCAAGCACTACACACGGAAAAGGCACGGTCCAAAACGTGTTCGACTTGGGCCGATTCCTGGGTCGCAGCCGCATGTTGAGCGGTCCGGATGCCGAGACCGTCGGCGGAGCGGTCAAGTACACCACGCAAAAGTTCTACCGAGTGAACGGAGGCAGCACGCAAAACCGCGGCGTGCGCCCGGACATCGTGTTGCCTTCCTCGTCAGATGGGCTGGATGTGTTGGAGTCCGACCTCGACTACGCCTTAGAGTATGACGAGATTGAGCCGGTCGCCCTGCGCAGTGAATACACCCTCGGCGCCGACGTGATGGCCATGGGCACCGCAAGCGCTGCTCGTGTCGCCACTAGCCCTGCGTTCGGATTCATGGCGGAAGACAAGACTCGACGCGATGAACGCGAGGGTCAGCCGTTGTCTCTCAACTTGGAGACGCGCCAAGCGGACCTGACCCAAGCGGAAGAACGCGAAGCCGCACGTAAAGTCACTCTGGGAATTGAGGTCTGTCCAGACGAGCCAGAAGCCACTGCCGACGCCGAAGGTGCTGGTGACGCCGAAGGCACGGACGGCAGTGAAGACTGCGAGGAAGAGCGCATCGACCCGGTACGCGACGAAACACTACAGATTGTCGCTGACTGGCTTGAACAGGCCAAAGGAGCGGTAGAAGGTGAAGCTGCGGGCACCCAGAGCCTACGTCCAGGGACCCACAGCACGGCCGGAACCACAGAAATGCACCGTGGACCCAGCAGCGACGTACCGTAAATGCGAAGATGGGCGCATGGAGAGTTCATGCGCCCATTTCCACTGCTCTGTACGCTGTTCGGCTTCCTTCCAGCGCTTGCCGCTGCCCAGACTACGGTCGACTTTCAGGTAGACGACGCACGGGCCCAACTGTTTGGCGTTGACCCCACAGCAGCCGAACAAGAACTCAGCCAGACGCTGACCGAAGCTCTCCAGCTCGCAGATCCGAGCCGCTTCATGGTGTCTATGGCAGAAGCTGCGTCCATCGCCGGCAAAGGAATGGGTGTGGACTACGCGAGCAACCCGTCCAAGTTTGTGTTTGGTGTGTCTTTGGGCACCGGTGCGAATGCCAATGGTCTGGTGCTCGACCGAGACCCGCAGAGCTTGCCAGCAGGAGGGTTCTCGGCCCAGACCAGCGCGATGGTCGGCGTGAACCTCGGCCTACTCGCCGGGACCGCGTCCGACGAGGGCATGGCCATCTGGGACCGGTTCACCGTGTCTGCGCATGGCATGAGCTTCAAGTCGCCGTTCGCCGACCGTGGGTTCCGCGGATTCATGACGAACTACGGCGGCCACGTCACCATCAAGGTCATTGGCAAGGGCGAGTCTGGTATCTGGGACTGGGGCGGACTGGACGTCACTACCGGCTATGAGCATGCCACCTACCGTCTGGATTTCACCGGTAATACCCCCTTCTCTGCAGGTGACGACTTGACCTGGGACGCTACCGGCCGCTACGTACTGACCTCGAACGCCGACAGCATCCCATTCGAGCTGTCGTCCAACATCCGCGTCAGCGTCATCACACTGTTCGCCGGCGCTGGCTTGGACCTCAATGTGGCCGAGACCCTTGGGGATGGCTCGATCACTGGCCCCATCCGCTTCCAGACCAACAGTGGGCCGGAAGAGATCGGCACTGGAACCATCACCAACGTCGCCAGCGGAGAAGCGGAACCATTTGCCATCCGAGGATTCGGGGGTATCCAATTAAATATCCTGCCGCTAAAGCTGTACGCGGGTATCCAAGGTAGCTCCCGCGCGAGCGCCTCTCTTCAAGCGGGCATTCGACTCGCTCAATGATGGCCTGAACTCTTACCGCTTCTGGACCGATGGCAGTGGCGAGGAGGACGGCTCATGCTGTTGTGGTTCTTATGTATGGCGCTAGCATCTGAGGAAGGCATCGCCGCGCCCGACGACGGCCTCCAGTGGGAACAGCTCGATGCGTTGAGGGAACGAATCAGCGCATCGCGAGCCGAGCTGGACATTCTTCACGACATCGTCAACGACGTCGACATCCGACCCGGCCTCCTACACATCCAACCCACCGACAGCCTAGGTGACCGCTACAACATCGTCAGCACCGAAATCCGCGTCAATGGTGAGGTGGTTCACACCGGGATGGACGCTTGGGAAGGAGAGTTCCCCCCTGGTCTTCACCGGGTCGAGCTCCACGCAAGAATTCGTGGCTCTAACCGCGGATTGTTCACTTACCTAAGCGACTACGAAATCGATGTAGTCAGTGCTCAGGACATTGAGGCGGTGTCCGGCGAGCGAACAGACGCCCGGCCTGTTGCGGTCGCCCGCGAAGGCTGGGCATACAGCTTTGCCGAGCGGCCCGCATGGTGGTGGGCCGTCGAGCCATCCGTAGCTACGACTGAACCGTGACACCGCGCCAAAAGGCAACATGCCCAGCAATTTCTGCGGCTTTGCTCTTCGGTACCTTGTAGTACCAACCCGCATTTTCAGCAGTCTTTCCGTCGACACTCACCGTGTAGTAGTTCGCCGTCCCCTTCCAGCCACACACGGTCGTGTGGTCGGTTGAGGTAAAGTACTGCATGTCGAGAGAATCGGCGGGAAAGTAGTGGTTTCCGTCGACGACGACGGTCGCGTCAGAGTTTGCAATCACGGTTCCATTGAACGTTGCTTGGGCCATTTGGGCACCTCCACTCAATCGATATCCGTGTTGAATAGCGCACGCGGTAACCAAGCGTCTCGTCCGCGATACGGCAGGCCAGCGCGGGTCCACTGCGCGGGGGAGCCATGATATTCACTGCCTTGGACAGCGTGATATTCGTCGTCGTTCTCGTCGGCTTGGTCGGTGTTGGACTGCGTGCCGCACGTCGGGTGAAGACGTCTAGCGACTGGCTTGTTGCCGGTCGCAACATGGGGTTCTGGACACTGCTCGGTACACTGGTGATGACTGAGCTGAACACCGCTACCATGCTTGCCTTCAGTGGCGCAGCCTACGCCGTTGGCCCGCGCGCTCTGACCTTGCCATTGGTCTTCTTGGTCGGGCTGATGGTGTACGCTCTGACCGTGGCTCGCCGCTACAAGCGCCTCAACGCCACAAGCGTGGCCGAACTGTACGGCGCCCGTTTTGGACCCGGGCTGCAACGTCTGGCGAGCGTATGCTTCTTGGTGGCCATGCTTGGTTTCGTCGCCACGTACGTGCGCTCGGCGGAGGTGGTCTTTGCGCCTGTGCTGTCTGGATGGGTTGGCATGCCGCTGAGTCCGTGGGTGACGAGTGCAGTTCTCGTTGCCTTGGTGCTCGTGGTGACACTCGGCGGCGGCTTGATGGCCGTTGCTGCATCCGACCTGGCAGCCTTCGCCCTCACCGTTGTCGGCCTTCCTGTATTCGCCTGGGTCGCTTGGTCTTCGGCGGGCGGGACAGAGGCACTGACCCAGCTAGTGGCACAGCTTCCGCCTGGCGAAGACGTCATGCCAACCCGGTTCATCATCGCGCTCATGCTGCTGACCACGGCGACCTACGTTGCATCTCCCTGGTATGGGCAGCGCATGTTTGCCGCCAAAGATGAACGTACCGCGTTCTCAGCAGTGGCTTTGTCGGCGATTCTCGTCACCGGGCTGTACGTTGCTGCCAGTGTGGTTGCCATCTGCGTACGCATGGCCCTTCCACCCCTTCCAAACGCCGAGAGCGCCCTGCCTCAAGCCCTCATTGCTTGGGCGCCCAGCGGTCTACGTGGACTCGGGTTTGCCGTTCTGTTGGGCATCGTCATCACAACTATGAGCTCCATGTGGAACACTTGGGTTGCCATGGCTGTCACCGACTTCATCCCCGTCACCGGGCTGAAGGCCTCACGTCTAGTGACCATCGCCTTGGCCTTGGTGAGCTGGTTTATCGCCAACCTCATGCCCGATGGCATTCTTGGAAACATGATCTTGGCCAACATCCCCATTGCTGCACTGCTGTTCGGGCTGATGGGAGGCCTGTACTGGAGAGGAGCCTCCAAGGCCGGCGCGTGGGCAGCGACCATCACCGGTGTGGTCGGCGCCGTCACGTGCTGGTGGACGCTTCCCGTGTACGAGTGGTGGTGGGCCGTGGTCGCAGTGCCAGTGTCGGTAGGGGCTGGTGTGGTCGTCAGCCTCTCTCATCCGGACCCGCCCGGGCAAAGCGATGCCTTCTACGCGCGGACCGGAGCCCCGCTCATCGGCTAAACTCCGTTGCGGCGCACGTCACAGAGCGGTACCACTGCGGGCTCGTTCCGAGGAAGTTGCATGCGCACTGTCTGCTCTATTGCTGTTTTGGCCCTGATGTCGTCCTGCCAGACCACGCCATCCGCTCCTGAAGGGCCCAGTGTGCTCATCATCACCTTGGATACCACCCGCGCGGACCGGCTTGGACCTTACGGCTACATTGGTGCAATCACCCCGACGTACGACCGCTTTGCCGCAGATGGCACCGTGTTCAATCGGGCCTACAGCACCTGCCCATTGACCATCCCGTCGCACTCAACGATTTTCACCGGCAAGTCCCCGCCCTCCCACGGCGTGCGCGACAACGGTGACTTTATCTTGGGCGACGACCAGGTGACTCTGGCCGAGCGCTTCCAAGAGGCCGGTTACCATACAGCCGCCTTCACCTCGGCCTTCCCGACCCAAGCGCGTTGGGGCTTCGCGCAAGGCTTTGACCTGTACCACGACCCGCTGAATGATCTGCCTACGCAGCTTGACTGGCGTGATGAACGGCGAGCCGGCGACGTTGTGGATGACGCGCTCACCTTGCTGCCGGACATGGAGGGCAGCAAGTTTGTTTGGCTTCACCTGTTCGACGCGCACTGGCCATACGACCCGCCCAGCCCGTGGGATGTCCGGCTGACTGGCCGCCCATACGATGGTGAGATTGCTTATGCGAGCCAGCAAGTGGGCCGTTTTCTCGAGTGGTGGGATGCCGAACACCCTGACAGCATCGTCATCATAACCGCCGACCATGGCGAAGGCCTCGGAGACGGCGGCGAGCAGACCCACGGATTCCTGCTCCATGACGGCACCATGCATGTCCCACTGCTGATGCGCGGTACAGGTGTTCCCGAGGGTGAGGTTATCGACGACGCCGTTGGACACGTGGACATCGCGCCCACCATCCTACGCCTGGCCGGCCTGGCCCTGGATGACGAACTTCAAGGGCACGACCTGTTCGATGGCGGCTCCGAGCTACTGTACAGCGAGGCGCTTACCGGACAGTTCAATCTGGGCCTAGCCCCGCTCTTCTCATACACAAATGATGCGGGTCGGTACATGGAAGGCGGATATGGTCGCTGGTACGATGCCGTTGGCGACCAAGTCTTGTACACGACTGACGAAACGCGAGACATCAGCGCAGAAGCCCTGCAGCTCGGTTTGTTGCGCGCCACACTAGACGAAGTCATTGCCCCCGAAGCGACCCTCGACTCGCAAGACATGGAGGCACTCGCAGCCCTTGGCTATGTCGGCGGCGACCGGACAGCGGAAGCCGGAACCGTGGACCCTCGCGAGGTCATCGACATCATTCCTCTGACTTGGCGTGCGCGTCAAGCCATGGGTCAGCGTCGCTTACAAGAAGCCGAGCAGCTCATCGTTCGTCTCGAAGCCGAGATGCCTGGCACCTACGGCGTGGACCAACTCCGTGCCCAACTGACCCGCACGCGCGGTCGGCCGCTCGAGGCCATGGAGCAGTACACCGACTTGTTCTTGCGCTCACCCAGCAGTACTGTGGCCCTGCAGCTTGGCGACCTCGCCATGTCCGTCGGCCGCTTAGCCGACGCAAATGATTGGTACCTGACCGCGTTGGATCTACAGCCGGCAAGCCCGGAAGCCATGGCCGGAATCGTGCGTTCACTGTACGCCATGGACAACGTCGCCTCTGCAGCCGAAGCCGCCAACACCTTCTTGATGCTGTACCCCGACCACGCTGAGCTCATGCTCATCCGCGCCGAGATGCTGATGACGGACGGACGCTTCGACGAAGCCCTCATCGACGCCTCTTGGGCACTGCATCAAATGCCCGGTAATCCTACGGCTCACAGCACACAGGCCACCGTTCTGTGGGAGCTTGGCCGCCCAGACGAAGCCATTGACCGCCTCAAAGAAGCGCTGTCCCTGGACCGATGGAACTTGGCCGTTCGCTACGAGCTGACCAAGTGGTTCCTCGAAGTAGGTCGCACCGCAGAAGCCGTTCGCACCATTGCCCCTGCCTCTCGCTTGCTGCCCGACAATGTGGAAGTCCAGG
>JBLHSN010000090.1:0-18156 GCA_047626195.1 Myxococcota bacterium | reverse complement strand
GACATTTAAGAATATGCTGCCGGAGCACAAGCGTCTCGGGGCAAAGCGGAACGGTGACTTACAGGACTTCATCAACCAGACGGCCGAGAGCCGCGAGAAGTCTGTGCAAGGTGCAAAGACGGCGTACGACAACGGTGAGGAGCAAAGTGACGAAGGGCAGGTCAAGGACACCACCTTGACCTTAGCGGCGCACATTGTCTCGTTGGAACAGAAGTACACCGCCGCCGCCGGCGTGCACTACGACGCATCCACTGGCTTTCTGTTCGACCACGGTGACGAGGCCAAGCAGAAGGCCACCGAGACCTGGTGGACGAACTTTCAAGCCAGCTGCACCCGCGTAGATACCGCCGCCAAAGAGGAAGAGGCGAACCGCAACAAGATCGTCGCTGTCGCGTCGCTCGTCGTTGCAACCATCGCCGGCGTTCTCATCGCTGTCTTTACTGCTGGCGCGGCCACGGGGGTGTCAGCTGCGCTGATATCGGCGGCTATTACCCTGGGTGCGGCGGGGGTGAACATGGTCATCAAGTTCGCCATCCAAGGAGACCGGTACAGCGCTGAAGACGTCGCACTTGACATTATGACCGCTTTGACCGATGCGGCCCTGTGCTTCGCCACCCTCGGCATGAACAAGTTCGCCAAGCTTGGGGCCTTCCTCGAAAAGGCCGCCAAAGAGGCGTCCGTCATGAACAAGTTTCTTGCCAATGCCATCAAGTCGCTGCCGGGTGAGCTCAAGAGCCTGTTGTTCAACGAGGACGTTTTGCGAGGCGAAAAGCTGGATATGGCGCTCAAGCAGTTCTTCGTAGGGGTGGCCAAGGGCTCCACCGTCGGAACCGTCGCCGAAGTGGGCAAGGGCAAGATCCAGGGCTTCACCGATGCCCAGGGCCCGGCCGGTGTCCTCCTGAACACCGCCATCGACGAAGTCACCACCATTGCCGGCGACGCCTTCACCGACCCGAGCAAGCTGGAGGACCCGGCCTATTGGATCGGCCGCGTGCAGAGCGGCTTACTCAATCCCGCCGCCACCCATTTTGCCCAAAAAAGCGCCATTAAGGCGTACAACACTAGCACTGTGGCCAAAGATGACCTCGGGCAGCTCAGCGGATTGCCGCCCTACGTTCTCGCCGAACTCACCGCGGAGAACCAAGAGGTCATTCGTACTCTTGCCGCCAGCGGAGACGTCAACGCTCTGTCGATTGTGAAGAAGATCACCGACTCGGGAACGGCCCCGAAGTTCACGACAGACGCCCCCGCAGAAGATGTCTCTACCGTTAGCAACGGCCCGGTACCCGGCAAAGACGAAAACGAGGTGGACCCGTCGAAGGTCATTGATCCAGACGCGAAGGTCATCAAGGTCAACGGGCCGCCCGTCAGCGACGGAGATGACGCCGACCTCCCCGCATTCGGCCCCAAGCACCCAGACGACGAGACCCTCGACCGCCTTATCGACTACGCAAACGGCGGCCACGGACCCGAGCTCATCAGCGACTACGTCCTGAACCTGCCCGATGCCAAGGCACGACTGGCGGCGTTGGATGTGCTGGAGAAGGCGCACGACCTTCAGATGAACATGCATGTGTCACAGCTGGAGCCTTCGGACCTTGACGTGCTCGTCCAGAGCCACATGATTCACGACCAGGCATTCCAGGGCTCAGAGGCACTGCGTAAGGTTGTCAAACTCGACGACCTCAAGTATGGCTTTGATCCGAATTCTGCGCCCACCACGCAGGGCTCGGTCGGCGCCCACGAGGGTACGGCCAACCTGAGCCCACAACAGAAAATTAGCGCCCTCGGCCTCGACTACGAGAACTCGAGCTACGTGACTAACGGCCAAAAGTATCTTCATCCGATCGACAACCTGATCTACATGGACATTCCGCTGACCCAGAAGATTCGGGATGCGGTGAAGATTCCGGTCGATCAAGCAATCATGGACCACGCATTGAAGTCCAGCGACCCTGACATCGTGCTGTTCGCACAGACTCGGTACATGGTCGGCGCCCAAAAAACGCAGGAAATGTACGGTCCGCACCAGCTTGGCAAAGCGAATCCGTTCACTGCGGAGGGCGCGACGAAGCCCACGAAACATCTGAGCATGCAGTTCACCATTCCAAACCAAGAGTACGTGGTACCCAAGAAGGATGCAGCGGGAAATAACCTGGCAAAGCCGGAAATAACCCCGGGAACTCAGTGGTTCTCCCTAAACGGTGCAGGCGAGCGGGTAGTGGTAATGACGTACAACGGACCCGACGCATACGCCCCCTACTCTATGAATCAGCACCTGCCCGATGGCCCGCTGAAGACCCAGCTTCTGCAGTTGATCGATGACGCGACGAACAAGCACGGCGTTAGCCCGATTGCGGGTCGCTACTGATGTACGTCGAACACGCGCTGCTCGGCTGGAAAGAGGGCACTACCGATCTGAACACGCTGATGCGGGCGCTGGTCACCCATCCGGCGTGGCTCGTCGCCCGGAATCCGGACGGCAGCTTTAACGCCCGCGAGGACGACGACGGCAAGCCGTGGCTCACCCTTTTCCACAGCCCCGAGGCCGAAGCCGAGTACAGCGCTTCCACCGGCCACACCCTCACCCATCGCGGCATTATGGCGGGCTACGTCGCCGTAATCGGCCTGCTCGACGGCATGGCGGGAGTAGACTTCGACCCGGGCACTCCGCTCGCGTTGCACCTACCTGCGGCCGAATTCGGCACCCTTGTGGCATGGGCCCGAGCGATTCAGCTTGAACACGCGCTCGTGGAACCGAGCCAGATTGACGACCCCTTCTCCTTTTTTCATGACTTCGACTCGTACTACGTCGTCGTCGCAGACCAAGGCGCGGGCGAGCAAGTGGTGATGGCCCCCGATCGTAAGGGTCGCACTCTCTTCGCGGTGTTCACCGCTCTCGACGCAGTGCAGGCCTTCGTGGCCGAGCGTGGCACCAAGGCTGGTGAAAACGTGCGAGTGCTTACGTTCTCCGGCGGAAAGCTGTTCGCAACGCTTTCAGAGCGCGAGCTCGACGGCATCGTGTTCAACTGCGCTGGACCGGTCGCCCCCATGGCGTTTCAGCCTGGGTTCATCGACGAGGTCCTGGCTGCCGCCGCCTAGCTGCGAATGACTTCCGGGTGATGCCCGTGGTCGGACGGATGCCACAGTGCAAAGTGTCAAAGACAAAGTCGCCCAGCACTGGTGTTCCGGAGCCGGGTGTTTAGCTGGGCTGTCGTTCGCCCTGTGTGGACAGGGCAGCGGTCGACCACGTCGGTCATGGCGTCATCTTCGAGGTCTTCGCTGCCTAGCTACGCAGCGAGGCGCTCAGTGAACAATGCTTCAACGACCGGTCGAAGGCTGGTCTCAACCACGTTGCGGTGGGTCGTTTGCTTGTCGGCGAGAGAGGGCAGACCCATCCTTGGAAGTGCGGGTCCGGCCGATGCAAGTTGGCCAGTAGACGCTTCGGTGAGAGCGTCGTTCAGCAGACTGTGTGCCTGGGGCCATAGGCTCGGATGGGCATCGAGTAGCCACGCCAAGGTGCTCCACGCGAGCTGGGCATGACGGAGCTCGTCGTCGGCGATGGCGGAGAGGATGCGTCTGGTGTCGAGATCGGTGCATTGTTCGGCGGCCAAAAGGGCTTCAGCCACTCCGAGCGTCTCGCGAATGCAGGCTTCTTCGATGAGGTCGGTCAGCACGCCCTCTGGCGACGTGTCGAGGGTCAGGCCGGACAGGTCCAACGGGCCGGGTCCAACAGGGCTGCCGGCGAAGCGGCTGGCGAGGGCGAACGTTTGTTCTGCATGGCGAATCTCATCGAGTGCGGCCTCTGAGGTGCGTCGAACGAGGTCTGCCGGTGCGCCGAGGGCCATCAGCTGGAGGCTGACGCGGTTGAAGCTTGCGACGCTGGCGTGCTCCATGGCGGCGATACCGGCCCAGTGGGTGGCGAGAATCTGTGCGTGTTGCGAAGAGACGTTGTGGCTGTCCACGTGGTCGCACCAGCTATCAGTGTGCGCAATGCGGGCCATTTGGTTGGTGCCGTCGACACGAAGTGGCCGTCCGATAGCACAGTCTTGAAAGACCAACTCGAATTCGCCAGTCCAGCCAATGCTGCACTCCATAGGCCCAAAATCACCATCGCCATCGATTCGGCAGTCATCTTCCACGGTGCGGCAAGCAAGTCCGCCCCACAGGCTACATCCGTCAAAGTGGACCCCAACACCGCACTCTCCGCTCATGCAGTCGACGCCGGTATTGCAGGACGCCGGCACGCATTGCGCGTTTGTCCAGTCATCGCCGATAATCTCCACGAGACATGCTTGGTCGGCGCCGCAGTCGGCGTCTGTCGTACACAGATTGCTGGCGTTGACGATGGCGGGTGCGGCGGCCATACGGTTGATAGACCCGTCCGCACATTCGACAAGGCCATTGCACAGGTCTCCGGAGTTCAGCATCCACTCGGGCTCTAGACAACCACCGACGGCTGATGGAAGGGGGTCACCGCAGGCGAATGATCCGGCCATTGTGTCGGAATCTGTATCGGTATCGACGTCTGTATCGGTATCGACGTCTGTGTCCGCATCTGTGTCCGCATCTGTGTCCGCATCTGTGCCCGCGTCTGTTCCGGGCTCAACCTCGCTGTCTACGTCGGAATCCGACGTGTCGGGGGAACAGCCAACGGCTGTTAAAAGAGCGGCCAAAATTACGGCGGATGGTGTGCGCATGTTGAACTCCTACAGTGCCCTGACGCCCCTTATACCCTCCAACTGGCCAATGTTGCAGCATGTAAGTGGAATGGGCTGAACGGTAGACAGAGTGCAGTGCTGGAACGTCTCGTGGTAGGGCAAGTCGTCCACCTGCGCACCGCATGCCAAGAAACGTGTCTTGATCAGGGGTGAGCTGTGGTGCGTTTACTCACCATGGCGCTACTCCTCACCCCTCTCCAATGCCGCTATTAGAACGGTCATTGCTTGAGGATTTGGTGGCTGATACCGTGAAAACCTACCGTCTATTCTCCGCGACGTGCACGTCTCACACGGGCTGCGTGACCATTATGTTAGGCGCAGCGTGTCGTTCCAGCTGATCTAGTCTAGGACATTGACCACAAGGGGAACTCAATGCATCGATTCATCCTATCCATCGCCGGTCTCTCGGTCGCAACTGCAGTGATGGCAGTGCCGCTCGAGATCACTCACCAAGGTCGCTTGCTCAACTCCGCTGGAGATCCGCTGAACGGCGAGCACCTCGTCGGGGTGTCTTTGCTCGGGGCTCCGCCGTCCAGCTCCGTTTTGTGGACCGAGGACTTTACGGTGGCCGTTGCCGACGGCTACTTTTCGCTACGGCTGGGCTCCACGGAGGAAAACCCACTCGACTCCACTTGGTTCGAAGAACAAGTCTGGGTCAGGACCTCACTTGGAGGGCTCACGACCTCCGAGCAAGCACTCTCTTCTGTACCTTTCTCCGTCCAATCATTCAGCGTGACCGGCGGAATCGCCGATGTCTCCGAAGTGCGTGTGGGGAATCAGATAGCTCTCGTTGGACCGGGTGAGACCGTGTGCGATGAGACGACCCGCGGCGCTATGCACTTCGTTCTAGGCAACGGTACAGACACGGCCGACTACTTCGAGGGGTGTGTCTCTGACCTAGAGGGTGGACACACCTGGACACCCATTGGTGACACGGTCAACAACGAGCTTTACCCGTTCGTCACACACACATTTTCAACGTGCGGAAGTACTGGCCAAACCGGGCCAACATTGGATAGTTGTCGGTCCGCGTATACTACCGATTGGGACGAGACAGACTCTTTCAACATGGATGTCGACGGTATTCAGCTTTGGACGGTGCCACAGACGGGATTGTACCGGGTCGTCGCACAGGGGGCCGGCGGCGGCAGAAGCTCTTCCAGTATAGCGCAGGCCCTTGGTGCCGAAGTCGCTGCGACTCTTCAGCTCACCGCTGGTGATGTCCTTCAACTGCTGGTGGGCCAGCGCGGGAGGAGCAACGCCACGCACGGAAACGAGAGTGGTGGAAGTGGCGGCACCTTCATCGTCACCGCCAACGACGTACCGCTGGTAGTCGCAGGCGGTGCCGGCGGCGCTCCCTCAAGCACGTACGGTACCAGCTGCACTCGCACTATCGCCACTGGCCATGGTCGCGCAGAATCAAATGGCAACCCCTCCATTTGCGGTAGTTACTCGGCGCTCGGCGGAACAAATGGTTCGGGCGGACAGACAGCCGGTGGTCCCCAGCAGGGAGCTGCTGGTGGGGGATTCGCGACCGCTGGACAGGTGGGGGTGCAGCATTGTGCGCCCGCCCCGGTAGGTGGCTCGGCCTTTATTGATGGTGGGATTGGTGGAAGCGGTGCCGGTAGCTGCTACAGTCCCAAGCCGAACGGAGGTTTTGGCGGCGGCGGTGCGGGTGGACTCGGTTCTCCCGGCGGCGGCGGTGGCTATTCGGGCGGAGCGGCTGCCGGGCAGTGGTCGTCCTACTCAAACTACGGTGGAGGCGGCGGTTCATACGCTGTTGCGACCGCTACCGACGTCGTCATCGTGGCAGGCACCAACGCCGGCGAAGGCAGTGTGTCAATCGTCCAGCTTTAGTCGTGCCGAGTCCGACTCAAACCAGCGACTCCGCGCCTCAGCATCGCAGGCGGGGGCTGGAATGGGTCATTGGCGTCTGCTGCGCAATGGAGGTGGAATGTATTGCGTAGACGGACATGGCCTCATGCTGGAACGGCATGCGGCTGGGCAAGTCGTGGACCAGTGTGCTGCATGCCAAGGAACGTGGCTTGACCCGGGTGAGCTGTGGCGAGCTCTCGGGCGGTCGATCAGTGATGAGGACCACTTGCGTCGACACCTCGTGTTCGAGGGGCTGAACATGGCCCGGGACTGTCCGCGCTGCTCTACACCTCTTTCTAATGGCACGGTTGGAACCGTTGTGGTGGGTGCCTGCATGGACTGCACAGGGTTGTGGCTTGATGCTGCCGCGGTGGAGACCTTGAAGACCTACCGTCCCCCGTCTGGGGCCCCGGTCATTCAAATCGAAGCTCCACAGCGGCCAATGCCGATTCATGGTGCTGGCGTTGGGCAGGTCGAGTCCACTGTCCGGCTGCTAGGGCAGGCGATGGAGGGCCTGACGCTCGTGTTGTGGTCGGTCGTGACCGGCTTGCACGACTAGCGGTGCTCTCGGACATCTTCGATACAGCATTGCTGACGTTTTTAAAGACCTATTGCCGGGCGACACTCACTTCTTGAAGGGGCCGACTTGGAGCTGCTCTCGCGTGGTCGTGTGGTAGTATTGCTCCGCATCGGGGCGACGATTTTGGTCGAGTCCAGGCTATAGGAGATACAAATGACAGTGGCAAAGTGGGTACTTCGCAGTGCATTGGGCCTCGCAGCGGTAATGACGACGGCGTCGGCTGCTAAGGCAGATCCTCCAACAACACAGTCGAATACGCGAGGCTCAACGACGGCCACTGAGCGCATGCCACAGGAGGCGATTGAGGATGCAGTTCTGGGCCAGTTTACCGACCTGACGGCGGATGCGACTCAAGCGCGCATGGAGGAACTTCGTGGCGATCCTGCTCTCTCCGGTCACTTCGCGGCGGTGGCGACCAAGCTGGCTACCCCGGGGACGGTCGCTGCAGACCTTGAGGAATCCATTCTGCCGTTGGTGGAGGGGCGCACGGAAGAGGATGTGGACGTGACCCTGGCCGCGATTATGCTCGACCAGTACCAATCCAATCTTCGCGCCGGACTTTTGCTGGGTGAGCAGCAAGCGGCAGACGTCGCCAAGGTGCTGGTCGACCGGGACGCCGTGCTGACGACCGCTGCGACCGAGCACAGAAGTCGCGGGACGGCGAGGCAGGCTAGCCGAGCACGCCGCTTGGTGCGCCGCTGATATCCCGCGCTGCGGGTAAACTCGGGTCTCTACAGAGAGGACCACTACCCGGTGTTCGTAAAGGTCGATTAGTGGACCACCCGTTTCCGAGAGGTTCCCATGCGCATCGACCCCCACAGCTACGCCGACCTAGACCAAGGCATCACTCGACATGTCGAGCTTGATTGGGTTGTGGACCTAGCGTCGAGGAGCCTGCATGCCGTCGCTACGCTCATTCTCCACACCGCTGGAGCGGGGCCGCTAGACCTCGACTCGACCGACCTACACATCGAGTCCATTGAGGATGACAGCGGGCCGGTGGATTGGACGTCCGACGTGTCAGATCCCATTCTGGGCACCCGTCTTCGCGTTCACCGTGAGCGCGCCACCGATACCCTTCGGATTCGCTACCACACGGGACAAGCCTCGGGGTTGATGTGGCTTGAGTCTGCCCAGACGTCCGGCGAAAACCCCTTTGTATTGTCGCAGTGCCAGCCCATCCAAGCCCGCTCCTTGGCACCACTTCAGGACACTCCACGTGCCCGCATGACCTACACTGCGACGCTGTCCGTACCGACCGATTTAACGGCGGTGATGTCGGCCGCTCCCGGCGTCGTCCAAGCAGATGGCCGTGTGCGCTTTGACATGCCGCAGCCCATTCCACCGTACTTATTGGCTCTCGCCGTTGGTGAGCTCGAATCACGTGAACTTGGACCCCGCACACGCGTCTTCGCCGAGCCGGCTGTCATTGAAGCTGCTGCCTGGGAGTTCGCCGATGTGGAGCGCATGCTGGAGACGGCGGAGGGCTTGTTTGGCCCGTACGCGTGGGAGCGTTTTGACTTCATCGTGCTGCCAGCATCCTTTCCGTTGGGGGGAATGGAGAACCCGCGAATGACTTTCCTCACGCCGACACTGATTGCGGGTGACCGCTCGCTGGTAGGAGTTCTCGCCCACGAACTTGCGCATTCATGGACTGGCAACCTTGTCACAAACGCGGACAATGAGCACTTTTGGCTGAACGAGGGATGGACGGTGTACGCGGAGCGTCGCATCCTAGAAGCGCTGTACGGAAGTGAGCGCGCCACACAAGCGGCCGCACTGGGTCGTCAACACCTCGACAGCGTCATTGAGTCGCGGCAGGCCTCGGGCAGGTCCACGGCTCTTACCTACTCTCAGGAGGGCCTACACCCAGACGACGAGTTCTCCCAGGTACCGTACGAGAAGGGTTTTCTCCTAGTCACCGCACTCGAGCAGGCGGTGGGACGCGAGGCTTTTGACGTCTTCATTGGCGCCTACATCGAGACCTTCCGCTTTCAGTCCATCGATACCCAGACCTTTGTCGACTTTGTCGCGCAGCAGCTCGGACCTGTGCTGGACCTCGACCCTTGGCTGCACGGTCAGGGTTTGCCCGAGGATGCGCCTGTGTTCACATCGGAACGACTGAAGCAGCTTCACGGGCTGGCTGATCGGTGGACTGAGGGTGCGCGACCCGATGCGAGCGACATGAGCGTCACTGAGAGGCTGTACTACCTGTCCTGCTTGCCGGTACTCGATGCGGACAGCGTGGAGGCGCTTGACGCATCGCTTGGACTGCGGCTGAGCAAGAACGCTGAGCTGCGCAGTGTATGGCTGTCTCTCGCGGCCAGAGCGGAGCTGACTGGAGAAGACGACGCGATTCAGGACTTCGTGGCCACTATCGGCCGTACCAAGCTGCTCGCGCCTGTCGTTCGCAGCTTGGTCGCCGCAAAGCGCCGGCCTTTCGCGGTCGCGTTGATCGATGCGAACCGGGAGCGGCTGCACGGGTCCACCGTTCGTTCGTTGACGAGATGGGTCGAGGAAGCGCCGTCGACTTGATAGGTGTTTGCATTGGTGTGCCGAACTCGCCGCTTACTTCCTTGTCTGTGACGGCAAATCCACTCGGGTAGGGTCAGCGGTTAACGGAAGTCTGAATTTGGTCCCTGGCCTTTGCTGGTGACGGCCAATGAGCCTCCGACCTCTTTGGAAGAGAGCGCACGAGCATGCATGCCGGAGCCATGACCATCCGCGTTCGTGGTGAATCCGTGTGCGCAGACATGGTCTAGATTTTCTTTGGGAATCCCCATATCATTGTCTTTTGACTATCATTTCAGCATCGCGTCGTCGTTAATGCGACCGACGACACCGATTCGTCGGGGGCCATCCATGGTCAGAAAGATGACGGTCATCCATGCCATTACTGGCGACAGAAGACCGCTACCCAGGAATGATGACGTCGCAAACCCTCACCGTGAAAGCCGAGAGGAAACAAAGCATACAGGCGCGGCGAGGCATATCGAAACGGAGCTGAATCAGGTTTGCAATGCTAGCGAATGCTGTACACAAGGAGATGGCACTCTCACCGGCACCGTTTTGGGTGAGCCGGTGGAGGATTCCGAATACGAAACTCACCGACGCCACCCTACAGGGATGGACCTCCACGTTGATGTCGAACCCGACGCTTTGGCACGCCCAGTTTCGCCGCCCGCTTCCTAGTAGTAATAAGTTACAACCTCGTCCGTTAGCGACGCCCCTGAACGCACCCTAGCGCCGGTTTCTTCCATCAACGACATAGGCCACCCCTGTAGCAGTCAGGCCCACCAACAGGGGCTTCCGTAGATTGACGTCTAGGTCCGTTGATATATCCCCAAGTCGATTGGAGGATGTTTGGTAAAGGTCTTCGCAAACCCAAGACGCCCGACCGGACTCGGGTAGACACTGTTGAGTCGACCTATTCTATGCATCAGTATTCCTACGTTTTCATAACCGAAAGTCATGTATGCGGTCATGAACGTCAGCTATCGTTGCTGCTCGAATGACGTCAGGCGCTCGCGTAGCTCCACACAGGGGGCGCCAGCGTTCGCTTCTGTGCACAGGTCTACGGCGGTTTGCTGTGCTGCGATGGCTGCTTCAAGCTGCCCATTCATGTGCAGGGCCAAGCCCAGCGTGTCCTCGTATGCCCAATTCTTGTGGTCCACTTCGCCAGTCGCCTGTTCAGCTAGACGGACCGCGAGCGGAATATCGCGCTGCGACTCTGGGATTTCCGTCAGAATCGTCCAAGACAACTCGTTCTTGGTGTCCGCACCCATGGTCGGAGCTTCCAACAACTTGTCGAGTATAGAACGTGCTTGTACCTGGCCGATAAGGTCTAACGTCTCCATGTACGCCGGGACGAACGCTGGAAGCTCGCCGAAGGTCTTTGCGGTGGACTCGTTCCAGGTGCCGTTCAGCACATAGGGAAGCACTGGCATCATGCGTGCCGGATGGCCATGCCAGACGATTTTCCCGCCTTCAACCAAGTAACTATACGGGATGCTGTCAGCTCCTGACAGCCGAGACCATGCGATGAGGTCCGAGGGTGGGGCTACTGCGACCGTGTAGTGCATGACGTCTGAGTTGCGCTCGACGAAGGGGGCCACCAAGCTGGTGGGTTCCTCGCTTAGGCCTATGACGACGAGCTGTTCTGCATGGTCTCGTTGAAGGTCGGTCATGTGTGGAAACTCGACCCGACACGGACCACACCAAGTGGCCCAGTGCTCAACGAGGACCACCTTATCGGTGGTGTCGAGGTCCACGGCATCTCCAAGGACCCAGTTGGTCACTCCGAGGTCCGGCGCATCGAGGAAAGAGACATCGTTAGCTGGTGTGTCTTCGAAGATGGGCGCCGGGAGTTCCGTTGCCGGTCGGTTGATGTCAGAGGCACCCCCACATGCCAATGAAATAGCGACGACGGGTAGAGCGGCAAACGCGAGGGCTAGGGCTTTCATTACGACTCTCATGGGCGGGGGACTGACGTGCCGTATCCTACGCTCATGAACACGGGGTGTCGGCAGAGGTCTTCCCTGCGGGCCCGTTGTTAGCTCGGCCGCTTGGCTTGCCACTGACCCAAGCCTTTTGCGGCCTGCCCACGGACCTTGTTTTGCACGATGGGAGTCCAGCCTAAAAGCAAACCGGGTGCGCCCAAAGCCATACGCGTCCACTTCCAGAACGGAAAGTGGTCGTTGTGGGTGGCGATTTTTCCGTCTTTGAATGTGAACTGGGCGTCGATGACGTTGTGGACTACGCGGCCAGTTGTTGAGAAGGTATAGGTTGCTTCCCAGTGGGCTTTTCCGCTGTTGTCATTCGCCTCGATGCCCGAGCTGATCAGGGTCAGGTCTAGACCTCGCTCACACAACATGCTCCACATATCACCAATCTGTGATCCTGTAAGCTGCGGGAAAACGGGGTCGCTAAACGTAGCATCATCGGCGTAGCAGGCACCCATTGCAGCCCCATCTTTTGAAGAAAAGGCATCGTAGAAGGTGTGCAGAAGCTCGGCGTTGGGGTGCATGGGGACTCCGGAGGTTGTGTGGAGGACAGCCTAGCCCATTGGGGGCTTTGAACGACGTCCGTAGTGGAAGGCGGGTGTCAAGTTGGCTAAGCAGTCCGCCGGAGGTGCCGGTGAAAGCGACTATCGTGGTATGCGACGACGAAGAACTCATCGTGTGGTCGCTGCAGGCCCACCTGCAGAGCCAAGGCTTCACCGTTGTAACAGCGACAAATGGTGAAGAGGCCCTCGTCGCAGTGGCAGAGCACGGCGCCGACCTGCTGCTGACCGACCTCAAGATGCCGGTTATGGATGGACTTACGGCTATTCGCGCGCTGCGTCAGACGGGCAGTGAGATACCAGTGCTCGTGCTGACGGCCCATGGTGCGGTGGATTCGGCGGTGGAAGCCACGCGTCTTGGCGCCTCTGGCTACCTGCAGAAGCCGTTCGATGTACGTGAAGTGACCTTAGCGATTGAAGCCGCTCTTAAGACCGATAAGCTGCGCCACGAGGTTCACTATCTGCGGTCCCAGCAGCATGCAGGGTATGGCGAATTCATGGGTTCGGCACCGGTGTTGGAGCCGCTATTCGGCCTGTTGCGCCGCTTGGAGTCGGTGAGCGCGCCTACGGTGCTCATCTCTGGAGAGTCGGGGACTGGCAAGGATGTTCTTGCTCGTGCCATTCACAACAAGGGGCCGCGAACGGGTAAGCCATTTGTTGAGGTCGATTGTGCATCTCTACCCGATCAGCTCATTGAGAGTGAGTTGTTTGGTCATGAGCGTGGTGCCTTTACGGACGCCAAGACCAGCAAGCGAGGGCTGTTCGAGATTGCGGAAGGCGGCATCGCCTTTCTTGATGAGATTGGCGAAATGCCGATTGGCACCCAGAGCACGCTGCTTCGTGCGCTGGAAGACCGGACTTTTAGGCGGGTAGGGGGACTCAAGCGAACGCCCCTGGACGTTGGTATTATTGCGGCGACGAACCGCGATTTGAAGGCAGAGGTGGCTGCAGGGCGGTTTCGAGAGGACCTGTACTTTCGGCTCAACGTGATCTCCGTTCACGTTCCAGCCCTGCGCGACCGGCGGACGGATGTTCCCGAGCTGGTCAACACTTTTGTGGCGTCGTTTAATAAGCGATTTTCGCGGGATCTGGAAGGCGTTGACGGAGAGGCCATGGCGCTACTAGAAGCGTACAACTGGCCTGGCAACGTGCGCGAGCTTCGCAATGTGATGGAGCGCTTGGTGCTGCTGGCCCCGGAGAATGTGGTACGGGTTGAGCATCTGCCGCCGGAGATTCAGTACGCGCGGACGCCGACGTCTGGCTCGTCCAAATGTCCCTTCATCCTTCCAGATGACGGGGTGGACTTAGAGGCCGTAGAGCGCGGGCTCATCGAGCAAGCCTTGTCCCGTTCGGATGGCAACCAATCCGCGAGTGCTCGGCTGCTCGGTATCACTCGATATGCGTTGCGGTACCGCATCGAGAAATACGACCTTTAGCCACAGAATCTGTGGGTGTTGACCTGTCGACACGGGCGAGCATTGGTGTTGATTTAGAAGGTCATCATTCCGAGCGTGAGAGTCGCCGCGGAAAGTGGACCTGCCGCTCCGCCCAGATGGCCTGATATGGAAGCCGTGCGATGTCTGCCACGCATCACCATTGGCAGAACCTGTTGTCTGTCCATTTGTTGGTAGGCCATTCTGACCTTGCCACGTTTTGACGGACCACTTTTTAGGCCGCTAGCCTACTGGCTTGGCGATTGTGGTGTTCAAACTCGACCGGACTCAACTGGCCGAGGTGCCGATGTCGGCGCTTTGCATTGTAGAAGCCGTGGATGTAGCCGCTGATGTGGGCTCGAGCTTCTTCGGTGTCGGTGTAGATGGTTTTGCGTACTCGCTCCTGTTTGAGGGTCCCGAAAAAGGACTCTGCGACTTCGTTGTCCCAGTAATTTCCTTTTCGACTCATGCTCTGAATGAAGCCCGCGTCTTTGAGGGCGGTCGTATAGGCGCGACTGGTGTACTGGCAACCGCGGTCAGAGCGGTGGAGTGTGCCTGTGGGGTGTTGCCGCGAGCGCAAAGCGTGCTGGAGCGCGTCGAGGCACAGGGAGGTCTCCATGTGGTCCTCCAGCGTCCATCCGACAACCTTGCGACTGAAGAGGTCCAGAATGACCGCTAGGTAGGCCCATCCGGACTGCGTTCGAAGGTATGTGATGTCCGTCACCCAGGCCACATTGGGGTGCGCCACTGTGAAGGCTCGGTGTAGCCGGTTCGGCGCGATGGGGTCACCGTGCTTGGCGTTCGTGGTGCGAACGAAACGCTACTTGGGAACACCGGAAAGCCCCTCCGCTTTCATCACCCGTGCAACTCGCCGTCTGCCCACAGCCAACCCCTGCGCCTTCAGCTCTACGGTCAGCCGTGGACTCCCGTACGTGCCATGGCTTTCGCGATGAGCCGCTTTGAGAGGCACGACCAGCTTCAGGTCTGCAGAGTCCGTGTGCGTCTCACTGAGCGGGTAGGAGTCGCTTGATACCGGATGATGTGGTATCGATGCCGGACGGAAGCGGCCTACTCACCGCTACCACTCTGGAGTGGGTCAATGAACTTGAAGGCATTTTTACTGTTGGGTATCGTTGTGACAGGCGCTGCTTGTACGTCTATAGACGAACCTGATTCGGGTGCTGATGACCCGGTCGTAGACCCTTTTGTTGGGCTCTGGGATGGTGTGAGCGCCGGATACGGCCTCGATAAGTCGCCATTTCCCCAGGTTCGGAGTGAGGAGATCGGCGACCAGACATTCGAGTTCACAACCGTTTTGACTATGGAAGTTTTTTCGGATGTTTTGGTTACGGAGTTCATAACGACTGCCAGTGATGAATTTGGGGATGTTGAATCTGAATCCACCGAATCCAGAAGGATTGGCCGTTGGAGCCAGACGGCGGACGCCACTTACGGATTCGTTCTGGAATCGCGATTCGATGGGGATCTTGAATTCGAGTGTGCCCTAGATTCGGTCGACGAAGTGTCATGTGTGCACGCTTACCTAGATGATGAGCCCTTCGGAATGGACTTTGCCCGTAGGGTGGAGTGATCGCTTATAGACTAGCGGCCCGTCAGGTGGTCTAAACTGCAGCGTTGGCTCTGTTGAGTAGTTGTCATGGGTTCGAACTGGTTGGCTTAGATGGTGGTGACACGCGCAAGGGCGACCATGTGGACTGGGTTGACGTCCGGTTGAGGTAGTGCGCGTCTACGTGACAGCGGTTGAAATGGACAGCGACTGCTCCTACGGGAGTGGACAAAATTCCTACACAACGGTGCAAACCATTGGTTTGGACGTGACCCCGCAGATGGCGTTCATCGTTCAAACACAGGTGTGCACAGACTCCAACGGTGATGTTGTCGAAGACGGATCAGGCTCGTACAACTACTCGGGCCAGTGGTCCATCACCGGTACGCGGACCTGCCTTCTGTCCTTCTCGGTCGATGGCGACGGGTTTGAGCTAGCCTGCACCGCAGACCTCGAAGATGAGCTGGTTGTACCGCCACTGCTGATGGCTCCGAAATCACCTACACGTACGAGCGAAGATCGGAGTAGCCGCGCCGAGTAGGAATGCGCTCGGCCACTGGGTTCATCTCGCGCACAGCGCTCAGCCGCTGGGTGAAGTTGCTGCAGACTGCGAACTGATGGTGATGGTCGCCTTCGCCAACCAACCGCACCGCGACAGCCGTTCGTATTCACGACCTTACGAGTCACCGGTGCTTTCCGGCTTCATCATTGCTAAGAGTAAGTCAGATAGCGCACTTTCACGTTGTTCGCGCCTGGCGGTATCCGACTTGGTGAAGCTGCGCGATACTCGGCTCATCCTTCATACGCTCAATGTGAATGTTGCAGAGCAATCACGGGGAGGATTACACGGTGTTCGACGCGAAGGAGCAAAGGTGAGCAATATCGAAGTGCATCGGGGCGACACGCTGACCTACCGATGTTCTACAGGCACCCTTGGACTCATGGCTGGACTAGGAGTGTCGCCCAGCGAGGCGTATGTCCCTGGTCGCGATGCGTTCTCTCGACATGCTCCCGCGTGGTCTGACTACGACGACGTGCTTGCCGCGATTCAAAGGGTTGGGTTGCGAATTGTTGTATTGGATAGCGCGAGTGTCTGGGAAGGCACTGGAATCCACGCCGGTTGATGCGCGCCGCCACTTTCCGCCCGCCCGAACGTGAGAGAGATGCTCTGTGAGGACGTGTACGACTCTGCGCTGACCGTGATGGCCGGTCTTTGCCGACCGTTGGCATTGAGCCAGCCACTCGCGTTCGGGACCCATCGAATCGCTTATGGTTTCCGGCCATATTATTGCTGGGAGTACCCCAGATAGGGCGCTTGCGCGTTGCTCGCGCCTACCGGTCTGCGCCAAAGTGAACATGAGCGAGAAGCCCTGTGAGGACGTGTATGACTCTGCGCGCTGGCCATGACTGCCGCTTTCGCCGACTGACCGTACCGCGAAAGCCGCTCGCGTTCATGACCTTTTGATGCTCCAATGGTGGCAGACTTTGCCCAGGCTGAGTTCAAATACCCATGACTCAAATACCAGATTAGAGGCCATCAAGGTATTTTAACGCTGCCTCAGCTGCACTAGCTTTCGCCTTCTGTTTCTTTCCGGAGATTGCCGCGCCGACATGTTGTGAGGCATCGGGTAGGTGAACCGTGGCCTGATGTTCTGGTTGGCTGTCAGTGCCGCCGACGCGAGAGACCTTCCAGCTAGAACTCGGAATGTTGGTTCGCCAACGCTCTTGTACGCGAGCATTGAGTGCTGTCATTGCTTGCGAGCCAGTCTCACCCTGTTGACGGGTACCCTTCTTTGGCAGGTGTTCGGGTAGACGGCTGGCCAACAGGTTCAAAACGAACGCTTTTGCTCCCGGCCATCCACCGGCGAGGAATGCTGCTGCGACGAGTGCTTCAACGTGGTCGGATTGGGCTTTGTCGTTGGAAACCTGTCCTTGACTCCGCTCGCCACGGCCCATTCTGATTGAAGGCAGGAGGTTCAGCTCGCGAGCGATTTCAGCAAGTGGCGTCTCGCTTGTTAGGGAATCTCGAGCCAGATCGTATTGTCCAGGCTCGGAATGCGGAAAGTGAGACCAGAGGTATTCGGCTACGATTGCTCCAAGAATACGGTCGCCTAGCCACTCCATCGACTCGTGGTTCTTTCCATCAGGTATGCCCGCTTCCTCATTCCACGCCCGGCGAGTGAGGGCAGTAGCGAAGTAGGTTGGTGCCAGCTGGTCGGACCAATGGTGGCTTAGCGTGTTTAGTAGGGTCTGAAGGGATGGGGGGAGCATGAACAGGTTCTGCGAACGTAGAGCAATATTGTGACCGACCTGCAATGAGGTTTGCCGGCAAACTGCATGTTGGACTTAGTTCGATGGTTCAATGGCCGCATCAGTTTGATGTACAGCGGTGGGGATTCCAGTTTGCGCGAGGCTCTACCCTTTGCATCACGAACAGCTGAGTTGAGTGTTGAAGGTTGTGTCCTGCCGTGTCGTCCGTTTGCGTTGAGGCGGGCGCTCGTATTTATGTCGACTTCAAGGCCGTTAATACCAATTGAATCCAACACCCAATATGCGCTGCGGCATCGCAGTAAGAAATACGATATGTAGTCCTTGGTTCCAAGGTTACCAGCCCGGTCATTCCATGGTCTGGTTCACCTATAAGGCGAGCAGCCGAAGCTCGAAAGTCGCTCCAGAAAGAGGGCCTTCCGTCAGGGTTAGGCGACCCGACATGGCATCTGCCGATCGCGTACAGATTGCTAATCCCAAGCCGGTTCCCCGAGTCTTCGTGGTCATGAAAGGCTCGAAGATACGCTCACGGTCTGCATCTTGAACGCCAGAACCGGAGTCGGAGATCGCGATGGTGGACGGGCTAATAGTCAGCCGAATGTGACCATTGGGACCAGCAGCATCTGCGGCATTGCGTAGTAGGTTGTGCA
>JBLHSN010000089.1:0-18250 GCA_047626195.1 Myxococcota bacterium | reverse complement strand
GACTCGGACGCCATCACCGGTCAAGACCCCAGCACCGTTGCTGCCTCACGTCCGGAACACGATGCAGATACCGACGGTATCAACAACAGCGGCGACACTAGCCTGGAACCCCGACCCGTTGGACATGGACGGAGACGGAGACGGAGACGGAGACGGAGACGGAGACCCACAGAGAAGTGACTGCGACGACCTCGACAGCAGACGCTACCCCGGCGCTTTCGAAGTCTGCAATAGCGGGTTCGACAGCAACTGTGGAGGTCCACCCCTGTACGCTGACCCTACAGTCCTCCATGGGCTCGACCCTGTACGGGCAGACCGTGTTTGCCACTACCTACGTGACCGCCGGCGCTGGCACAGGAAATGAAACCGTCTATGGCAGTATTCTGGCGAACTCTCATGTCACCATGGGTCCATGGTCACTGGTAGCATTCAACCCGGTTCCAATCTGACCACCGGGGATAGCGCGACGATTGCTGGCAATGCTCTGGCCCTCGGCGCAACCACCCTCTGCGCCAGCTCAGCGGTCGAGGGTAACCGTCAATCCGGAGCCGCAGTAACGCTCGGCGCCAGTGCGCAGGTTGCCGGTACTGTGCAGTACGGTTCGACTATCGCCAACGGCGCCTTTGCCACCTGTGGAACGCACACCCAGAGAGCGACAGGAGCGGTCCTCGTCGATCAGCGTCAAGGCGTTCTCGACGCGCAGAGTGCGCTGGACGCCATGACCGGCGGCGAAGCTCTCGCTACGGGCAACATCTCCACCGACACAACGCTCACCGCCGGCATCTACGACGTCCCCGGTCTGCTGACGGTGACGGCCAACACGACCATTACACTGGATGCCCAAGGCCAAGACAGGGCGTTTATCTTCAACATCGACAACTACCTGACCTTCGGCGCGGGTGTGAACAGCGTCGTAGAAAACGGCACTCCGAACACCACAGTCATGTGGAATGCGATTGGAAACTACGGGTCCATCGGCGCGAATGCAGACGTCATTGGGAAGCCCGCTGTGCGCCGATCTCTGGGGATTCGCGGGCGACGGCAGCGGCTATGACACCAACACCCACACGGTGAAGACGTGGCCCCTCCGACGGTTCCAACACCTGTGTCAGTGGCCCAGCGCATTGCCACCCATCGGCTGATGCCCTGATCACAACGGCACTCTCCGGAGCGGCATGCTCTGCCATCCACGAACGTCTTCTGCGAGACGACCACAACGCAGAACTCCTTCAACACCTCGCCACTCCTCGAACTTTTCCAGCGGATCTCAAAAAATCGGACTACTCACTCGGCCTGCCCGGAGAATCCCTGTGACACGCGCCTTACTCCTCACCGCTGTGACCACCGCCATCGCCATCGGAACCGCGTGCAGTAACGACCGTGCCATCAACAGCATCTGCGGTTTCCCACAGCCGGGCTTCGACATTGAAGAAGCCAGCACACTCCAAGATGGCCAGGGCTACGCGGGCATGCACGATGCCGTGGTGCTGACTTTCGAAGAGGCCATTGACCTACCAGCAAGCTCGTCTTGGCGGGTGCGCAGCGTCGAGATCATGCCGCTCATCAACCAATTTGAGTTCGACTTTTACCCAGATGGTTCCTGGGTCACCGTAGAAGTCTGGGACGGAGACGACCCCACGCAGACCGAGCCGTGGCGCGTTTCCCAGCAGTTTTTCAAGACCGAGCATGAGTGGACCGCCGTCACCCTCAACGACCCAACCACCGCTTTTCCCGGCACGCACATGCAGACGTGGTGGCGCTTTGGCTTTGACGACTTCATCCCCACGAGCGGCATGGACAGTACCAACTACTTGGTGGGAGTCAACTGGGATACCAGTGGTGCACCACCGCTCGGCTACAGCAACTTCAACAATTCCTGTTCCGCCAACTGGACCGACTACAACGCAGGTGTGGGTTGGGAGCTCAACGGGATCAACAACCCCGGCGTCAACTGCAGTTGGCCCATGCTGAAAGTCAACCTCGAAGTTCTCGAACAGAGCGACGAATGCGAAGGCGAACGCTACTCCTTCGAATAGCTGCAACGCTGGAGATTGACCGCTCTTGTACAAGCCGAGGTGCGGTCCAGTGCTCACATCGGGTATGAGGCGCTCACGGAGGTCTCCTATGCGCAACGCTGCTCCCCTTTTGGCTCTCTTGCTGTCCGGTTGCCCGGAAGGTGAAATCGTCGACACCGGTCCCATTGGCGGTCCGCCAGTCGCGATTTGCGAATCTCCGGAAGGCCTTGTTCAGCCCTTGGGTCGCGAGATTTTCGTTGATGCCAGCACGTCAACAGACCCCGACGGTGACGTCCTCGTCTATGAGTGGACCCTCGCGGTCAAGCCCGAAGGCAGTCTCGCCGAAATGGAAGACAGGGACCAAGCCATTTCCCGGTTCACACCGGATGTCGAAGGCGAGTACGGAGCCTTCGTCACGGTATTCGATAGCACCGGCCAGTTCTCCGAGGCCTGCCGGGTTGCAGCAACCGTGTTCGTCCTTCCCGATCCCCCCCGCGAGGTCGACGAAGACGATGGCCTGCGCATCGAGCTGACCTGGGACAACGCCGGCGACGACCTCGACCTGCACCTGCTCCGTCCCGAAGACGGCACCCTAGAAGACGCCGACACCTCCTGCTACTTCGCGAACTGTGCTGGCGCAGGCCCCGACTGGGGCGCGGTTGGCGCAGTAGCCGACGACCCACTGCTGATCGAAGACGACATCGAGGGTACCGGTCCAGAGGTGATGTACCTTCAAGAACCTGGCCCTGGCGTGTTCCGCGCAGTCATGCGTGATTACCCAGGCAACGCCAATGGTGCGACTATCGCCACCATGACCGTCTTTTGGGACGGCGTCGAAGTCGCAACGGACGAACGTACGTTTGACGATACGCCAGAGACGGAAGGTCTGTACGTTTGGTCCATCGACATCGATGCTGAGAACCAGACCTACACGGTGGTCACCGAGCAGCCGGCCCAACCCGAATAAGCCAAAATTTGGCCGGCGCATAGGCTACACTCACCGAACTTCGGGGGAAGAATCCTATGCGTCCATTCATCGTCATTGCAGCCTTTCTAATTGTGGCCTGCCGTACCAGTACGTTGGAAGTCAACAGCGTAGATGCCGACGGTGACGACATCGTGGGCCTAGACGACTGCGACGACAGCGATGCCTCGGTGTTTCCCGGTGCGGCCGAGTTGTGTGATGGCATCGACAACAACTGCGATGGCCAGATCGACGAGCTGTCCGAGTCCAACAATCTCGTCGTCTACGAAGACGCAGACGGCGATGGGTTCGGAGACGAAGCCATTCCACTCAACGCTTGCGTCGCTCCCGAAGGCTACACCGACGTCATCGGCGACTGTGATGACACCGACCCCGCCTTCAACCCAGACGCTGTTGAAGACGACTGCACAGATACCAATGACTACAACTGCGACGGCGCACTCGCCTTCGATGACGCGGATGACGATGGGTTTCTAGGCTGTCTCGACTGCGACGACCAAGACCCCACCATCAACGCAGACGCGGCCGAGCTGTGTGACGGCATCGACAACAACTGCGACGGTGAGCGAGACAACGACGCCATCGACCGCACCGACTTCTACACCGACGCGGACGCAGATGGCTACGGAGACCCAGAAGCCGCTGAGCTGGCCTGCTTCCAGCCTTCCGGCACCTCCGCCAACCCAGACGACTGTGATGATACCGACCCTACCATCCATCCCAACGCCACCGAGCGCTGCAATGGTGTGGATGATGACTGCGACACCCTCACCGACAACAACGCCCTGGATGCAGCGACCTGGTACATGGACGCCGACAGCGATGGCCACGGCAACGCCCGCGAAACGGTCGAGTCCTGCGACATCCCAGACGGCTACGTCGCCTCAAATAACGACTGCAACGACCAAGATGTGAACGTCTCTCCCTCCGCCAGCGAGCAGTGCAACGGCATTGACGACAACTGCGTGGCTGGCACCGACGAAGGCTTCGACGCAGACGCAGACGGCGTCACTGTCTGCGGCGGAGACTGCGACGACGAAGACCCGCTTCGCCGCCCAGGTGCTATCGAGACCTGCAACAGCATCGATGACAACTGTGATGGCCTCACCGATAACAACGCTGTGGACCAGAGCGCCTACTGGGTCGATTTAGACGAAGACGGATTCGGCGCCGCCGGTAGCCTACGAATCCAGGCGTGTGAAGCTCCCGATGGGCGCGTCGGAAATGCCGCCGACTGTGACGACGCTACTGCAAGCATCAATCCCCGAGCAACCGAATCCTGCAACGGCGTAGACGACAACTGCGCAGACGGCATCGACGAAGGCTTTGACGCGGACGGAGACGGAGCCACAACCTGTGCCGGCGACTGTGACGACGAAGACCCGACCCGCAGACCCGGTCTCGATGAGTTCTGCAATGGCGTAGATGACGACTGCGACACTCTTGTGGATGACGAAGACGATGGCCGCGTGGGCGGTAGCGTGTACTACACAGACGCAGACGGCGACTTGTTTGGCGCCATTGGCTCCGAGGTCACCCAGTGCATTCCAGACGCCAACCAGACTCCAAATCCCGGCGACTGCAACGACGATGAAGCCGGCATCAACCCCGCTCGCGAAGAACGGTGCAATGACATTGACGACAACTGCAATGGCGAGACCGATGAGTCCCCCATCGATGGCTTCGTCTTCTACGAAGATGCCGACATGGACACCTTCGGCAACGCAGACAGTGAGTCCAACCCCGAGTGCGCAGCACCAGACGGCTTCGTCGACAACGCAGAAGACTGCGACGACTCTTCGTCAGTCGCCTACCCCAGCGCCGCTGAGCTTCTCAACGGCGCAGACGACGACTGTGACGGCATTGTGGACGAGGGACAGCCCTACGGCTCGGGTCAAGACGGCGTCCTCGTCGCAGACGAGCGGGTGGACTTGTCGACCTACACCTCGCCCGGTCGAATCGCGCCGGACGGCGTCAGCTACGGCATCATTGGCCTGACCGACAACAGCGCAACCCTCGACGACTTAGCCAACGGAATCGCTCCCGGAGACGAGCTCCTGCTCGCCAACCTACACGGCAGCGATGCGCGCTACGACAGCGTTGGAACCTGGGGATTCGTCAATGTCTTGAGCATCAATGGCGCCGTCGTGACGTTCGACGCCCCGCTGGGCTTGACCCTCGGTGACCCGGACAACAACGACCTGTCGGACCAATCCATCGTGGCGGTTCGGGTTCCCCACTACAGCAGCATCACCATCGGTTCTGCCGGGAGCATCACCACTGCAGCCTGGGACGGAACAACCGGCGGAATCGTGGCCGTTCGTGCCCTAGCCGGCGTGACCATTGAGGGTGGCGGTTCCTTTGACGTCAACGCCTTGGGCTACGCAGGCGGAGATACCGGCACCAGCGGTCCAGACTGCGATGCCTTCCAAGGAGAATCGTACGCTGGCCAAGGCGAAGGCCAAGGTAATGGTTCGTGCAATGCCTACAATGAAGTCACAGAACAGTGGCGGGCAAACTACGGCGGCGGCGGCGCGCACATCTCTGGCGGCGGTGGAGAGTACGCAGGAGGTGCCCTGTCGGCCGCCTCGTGGACCGGTGGCTCTGCCACACCCGCCTCGGCAGGAATGATCTACGGAACGCCTGACCTAGGGGAGCTGTTCTTCGGCTCCGGCGGTGGCGGTGTGTGGAGCAGCCAACCCACCCGCCCACGCAACATCGGTCCGGGTGGCGCTGGAGGCGGCATCCTGTACGTCGCCAGCCCAACCATTACTGCGCAAGGCGCACGCGCCTTCACCAGCCAAGGCGAGACCACACCGCACTGGGGAACCGGTAGCTGGACTTACGGTGCGGGTGGCGGCGCAGGTGGCTCGGTCTACTTGGTCGCCGCGGACTTCGAGTTGGCTCCGGGTGCCATTCGCGCGCTTGGCGGCTTAGGCTACGCAGATGTCATCCGCCCAGGTGGAGATGGCGGCGAAGGTCGTGTGCGCATCGACTTCGAGCGCATTTCCGGCGAGACCGCCCCCTCCCCTGGCGCAGTCAACGCGGTGAGCGAGCCAGATCCTGGCTTCACCGCGCTGCCCTAGTCCAGAGCGACCTACGGCTCGATTTCCCACACCACGTACACCGACTGTGTCGACCCGATTCGCGCATCATCTGCGCTCGTTGGATTGTACGTGACGAATGGGCGGTCCGACGCACTGCCGTTCTGAGAGAAGTAGCGAAAAACCAAGTTCTGGGGTCCGACTTGGCCAATTCCGCTCATGACCACGCTGGTCGAAAAAATGCGTGAGTGCGAGGTATTGTCGTACATGGTGGATTGCGCCAAGACCTCGGGGTTGGAGCCAAAGCGCCACCCCTGCTGCATGCTTCCCGAATAGTTTCCAAAACCGGAAATCGTTCCTTGAACCATCAAGATGGATGTCGAGCTCTTCTTGTCGACCGTAAAGCTCTCCATCTGGATGCTGTTGGTGATGGGGAGCACACGCCGACCGGAAGTCACATGGGTGGTGACCCCCACCACCACACCCGTATCTGGAGTCGGCTCGCACACCATCGTGCTCGTGGCAGAGCGGTAGGTGAACACGTCGCCGTCTGAGCAATCGGACACATCCACAGCCACACCCGACACCGCATCTGCCGTAGCCGCCACTTGGGCAAACGCGGCTTGAGGAACACTCCCCAGCGGTGCGCGCCCGCCGAGGCTTACCCCGTCAACATCAACATCGACCCAGACATCGCCAGCGAGCAATCCCGCGTCGATTGGTCCCAAAGAGACCGTGTAGTAGCCATCTTGCAGAGTGAGTGGAGTCGACTGCGAATACAGAGATAAGCCGCCAGTTACTTGCCCATACAGGCCCAAATCTAATGTTGCCGCACCCTGAATAGGCGCACCCGAACCATCCAACAGACGACCTTGATGAGTCAATGTCACGTCTGCTGCAAGCGCAGCGACCACAGATAGTATGAACACCACAACCTCCCCAGTTCCCTCGTACGTGAGGGCAGCGACAGTCTACCGTATGGCCGCCATCATGCGTACTCAAGAATGGCTACCTGCCTCACCCCGGTCGGGCCATTTGAGTGCGCAGAATCCGCCCAAGTCGGTGGTCGTCGACATCTACCGAGACGGCGGCGGCCAACCAACGACGTGCTCTTCCACCATCACGCGGAAGAATTCTGCGGCATGGTCGACGTTGGGAAACCGGCCGGACAGAAGCGTGGTCAGCGTCGTGGTAGTGGGCACCAAACGCGTTGCGGGCGGCAGTCATCGGATTGGCAGACCACACCGCCAAACGAATCGCGACATCGGTGATGAAGCGGTCGGTAAACCCCCGCAGGTCCGCGTCAGCGTCTCCGGCAAACATGACAGACGCCATAAACACCCGTCCCAGAACGAGGTCCGGTGCATACGTTGCAAATATCGGGGTCCACAAAGCCACCATCGCCTCGACGGCTGTCCCCGGCTCGGACATTGCGGCGGTCCTGCTTCAGCGACTTAACGCCGCAGCGGGCCAGCAGCCCCCTCTCTGACACCCAGTCTTAGCTGTGCCTATACGCCCAAAATTCGCAAGGGTCTGTGCGGTTTGCCACGCAACTATTCGACGAGTTTGGGAACGCCTACGCGTGCTGTTGCCGAAAAACAGACGCATGCTCCTTCCCAAACCCACCTAGCAAGCGGTCAGCCCGAGCCCTCCGTCAGCGGGGAGATGTGCGTGGCGTGGTCGAGCAGACAGGCATCGAAGCGCTGCTAGCACTGGCACGAAGGTTGCTAAGTCGGCATTGAGACCGCTTCATCCAATTGCCCAGGAGTGCCCCGTGAACTGGCATGCAAAAATCCGCGAAGTCATGACCAACAATCCGGTCAGTATCGATATTTTGGCCAAACCCAGCGAAGTTATACAGGCCCTAGAGGGACGCTCCTTCCACCACTTGCCGGTTGTGGACCGCGGCGTGATGGTGGGTCTCGTGAGCACCGTTGACCTCGCCCGTGTTTCGCTCGGCGCATGGGTCCAAGATGAGGAAACCGAGGAGGCGTGGATAGATTCAATGTTCCGCATTCGAGACCTGATGACGTGGGAACCCGAGTTTGTCAGGGTGGACGAAGGTATTCGCGTGGCCGCCGATAAGCTCTCCGAAGGCTCCTTCCACAGTCTGCCCGTGCTAGACAGCGGCGACCGCCTCGTCGGTATTGTGACAAGCACCGACATCTTGCGCAGGGTGGCGCTGGCCTAAACGCGCCCGTCGGCGTGCCTACAGGCGCTTATTGGTGGAGGAAGGTGACAAGCTGCACAGCCCGCGGGCTCCACCCAGACGGCCCGAGAGTCACTATCTCTGCCCCGTTGAGGCAGATCCGAAGACAGGGCGGTGGAGTGAGGTCAAAGCGACGAGTAGTTGGCCTACACACAGGCCTCCGCCCAGCTTCCGGCAGACGTCGCCGGGAGCTTCTCTTCCTACAGCGACCATCGGTGTGGGAATGGAACCCGCCATGGGGGCTTCGCGGGTCTTAACGGCTGCAATCTCCAGCCATCTCATCCACATCGCGTACTCGTCTGTCCCTGGGAACCCAAGCGCATCAATCTCCTGCAGCGTCGGGCAAGACTCTGAACCGCTCATCGGAACCACAGGCCCCACATCCACCTGCTTGGCCGGACCGCCCACTCATCTATCGACACCGTCGCATTCACCCTTTTTGGCGACTGTGACCCAGCGCGTCCCCCTCGGTCCCCAGAAAATCTCACTGATTACGCTTTGCGTAAGTGCACACGTCGAATGCAGTGGTCAGGCCCCTTCTCCAAGATCAGGTCGGCTCGCTCCCGGGTACCCTGGATATTGTCGACAAGGTTGACCTCGTTGATGTTGGACCAGAAGTCCATCGCCGTACGGCGCGCCTCAACGACGGACAGGTTGGAGTACCGATGGAAGTAGCTTTCCGGGTCGCGAAACGCGGTGTCTCGCAGGCGTAGAAAGCGGTCGAGGTACCAGGTTCGTAGGTCATCTGGGTCGGCATCTACGTACAGCGAAAAGTCGAAGTAGTCGGACACGAAGGCACGAGGCCCCACGCCCGTCTGCAGGACGTTGAGTCCCTCGACAATGACCACGTCGGGCTCGTTGAGCACCATGCGTTCATCGGGAATCACGTCGTACGACTGATGGCTGTACAGCGGGGCCTCTACCGTAGGGGTACCGCTCTTGAGCTGATGAACAAAGTTGAGAAGCGCCCGCTGGTCGTACGACTCAGGGAAGCCCTTCTTTCGCAGCAGTCCGCGCTTCTCCAATTCCGCATTCGGCAGCAGAAAACCGTCGGTTGTCACCCGAGCGACCTTCAACTCTCGGGGCCCCCGACGCAGAAGCGTCTCCAGAACGCGAGCGGTTGTCGATTTGCCGACCGCCACACTGCCCGCCAAGCCCACAATGAACGGAACCGGTGTCTCAGCATGGTTGAGGAAGCTCGCTTCCCGGCGAGCCAGGTTTCGATGGGAATCGATCCGAAGCCGAATCAGTCCGGCGAGTGGCAGGTAGACTTGGTCCACTTCGTCGACAGACAGCGCGCCATTCACCCCTTCCAAATCTGCCACTTCGACCGGCGTGAGCGGTGGCATCTCCCACGCTGCAAGGGGCGCCCACGCTTCGCGCTCGATGGTCAGGTATGGCGTTGCGATGACGGCCTCCGCGGGGAGCCGGGAACTAACACACGGACTGTGCGCCGCTCCTTCAGACGCGCTACGGCGACCGCACTCAGGAGGCAGGTATGCACAAGGTTTATGACTCATTGTATGAGGCGGTCGGCGACACCCCAATGATCAAGCTGAATAAGCTCGGTCGCGGCCTGGAATCAAACTTGTACGCCAAGGTCGAGTACATGAATCCAGGCGGGTCGGTCAAGGACCGCATCGCGCTGCAGATCATCCGAGACGCTGAGGCGTCTGGTGAGCTCAAGCCTGGCGGAACCATCGTTGAAGGAACCAGCGGCAACACCGGTGCCGGTTTGGCCATGGTCGCTGCTTCCCTAGGATACAAGTGCATCTTCGTACTTGCGGATAAGCAAAGCGAAGAAAAGCGCGCAGCCCTACGGGCCTACGGTGCCAAGGTTGTGGTCTGCCCAACAGACGTTGAGCCCGAAGACCCACGCAGCTACTACAGCGTCAGCGACCGTCTCGCAAAAGAGACCCCAAACGCCTACTTTGCTAACCAGTACCACAACCCCAGCAACCCGAAAGCTCACTACGAGATGACCGGGCCCGAGCTGTGGAAGCAGATGGACGGCAAGATTGACGTGTTCGTCGCAGGTCTCGGCACTGGCGGCACCATCACCGGTGTTGGCAAGTACCTGAAAGAGAAGAATCCAAACATCAAGATTATCGGCGTAGATCCAGTCGGATCATTGTACTACGATTTCTTCCGCACTGGAAAGCTCACCGAAGCCTTTAGCTACGTTCTGGAAGGCATCGGCGAAGACTTCCTGCCTACCACCATGGACTTCCAGTACGTGGATGACGTGGTTCGGGTAGAGGACAAAGAGTCCTTCGTATGGACTCGCCGTCTCGCTCGCGAAGAAGGCCTGTTCGTCGGTGGGTCTTGCGGTGCCGCACTCGTTGGCGCAGTCAAGTGGCTTCGCAACAATGACGTGGCCGGCCAGAACGTTGTCGTCGTGCTCCCAGACAACGGAAGCCGCTACATCTCCAAGATCTACAACGACGCTTGGATGGAGGAGAAGGGCTACCTAGACCCCTCGCCGACCCTCGGAACCGTCGCTGACGTCTTGGACGCAGCAGGCCCCCGCGAAATCATTACCGCCGGGCCCAACACCGGTCTCATCGAAGCTATTGGCCTGATGAAGACCCACGGTATCAGCCAGCTCCCGGTGATTCAGGGAGACGCCGTCATTGGTGTCATCCACGAAGCCAAGCTGTTGGAAGCTGCCCTTCGCAACGGACCGAAGAGTGCCAACGTCGACCAGCTCGCTGATAACGACTACTGCACCCTCTCCCGTGACACCGAAGTGACCGTCGCTAGCGATCTGCTGCGCCGCTGCCGCATTGGTCTGGTCATGGACGGAAAGAAGCTGGTAGACGTCATTACTCGCATTGACCTCATCGACCATGTGGCCCGCGTCGGCGCGTGACCCTGTGATGAAGACGTGACGCGCACTGCGCTGTTCGGTTGCTAGCGACATGCACACCGGACAGTTCATGCGGACCGTCGCACACCTGACGTTCGTTGAGGCCTGTGGAAACACATCGCCAACGGACGACTGCATTCCCCAGTCCCCACCATCCGCTCGTCAGTCGTCAGTCGTGCAGCGGCCGCTTGAGCCGTGACGGTCGAAGCAAGAATGAGACGCTGGTAATGAGTGGCCGTTGGACCTCTGGTCTGAACGGAAAAACCTCGATATAATACACGGATGACACATCGAAGGACACAGCTAGATGGCGGGTAATCGGCCCCGACAGACCCGTTGTCCAACTAGCCGTGGGGTGCCATTGCCTGGAAGCCAGCAACGCATACGGGTCATCTTGCCGCTGGGCAGACTCCAGGTCGTCAATTGTCCGGACCACTCCCATACCAACGCCAACGTGTATGCGAGCATTCCACCCCACGACATCGACGAGAATGGGCTCGAAGAGCACGGAGACATCTGCCAGCCCGTGCACGGAGCTTTCAAGCGCCGTTCGGATTGGGGGCACTAGACCCGATTGCTTTTGACCGGGCAAGAAGCCAGCGCGAAAGCGCAATGACACCGAACCCTTCCAGCGCAGTGCTCCAGTCAGACCAAGCGCTGGCGCCATTGGTGTGTTGCTGTGAGCGAGACCGCTCCACACGCCAATGTCTGCGCGTAAAGGGGCTTCGGCCTGGGCAACAGCCATTCCCAACATCCAACAGACCCTCGCTAGACCCCTGTACATCCACACCTCACACGTCAGATACGCTCTTGTCACACCCTACCGCAATCCATCAGATTGACGTGACAAACGAAGCGAGCACTGGTCTCCTGCTGGCTTGGAAGACCAGGAGTAAAAAGGCTTTTCAAGCGGGTAGAGCATGCCAGTGTCCTCATTATCAAAGGCATAGTCCGTCAACGAATACCGGTAGACATAGCTGTCCTATGTCATCCGCATGTCCAAGCGGGATGATCAACTGACGGGTCAGGTAGGTTCCTACCTCGGTTATCGACCGTTCAAACTGCACCGTTGCGTAGCGCATGAGCGGCGACATGGGCGGGAAGAAGTCGTTGATGGTGACCTCTGCCGTGTCCAGAAAGTGGGTATCCGCAGTGTACCAGGGCAGCATTCGGTCGTACTGCTTGTTCGGCTCCAGTCTTCCCCAGGTCACCTCCACCAAGTCGTAGGATTGCTCGCCTATGACATCGGTTCCCGCATAGGTCACCAGGTCGGCAGACGGCGCCAGCATCGGCATGTCGTTGAGGGAATGGTAGGTCGCGAGCGTCTAGTGTCCAATCAGAGGATAGCCGCGCGTTGTAGAAAACGCCGGACCTCCACCATCCGAGGGAGCATGCCGAGCGTCCGCGGGTACAGACTATAGAGCGGCATGTGTAGGTAGGTCCATCTCGGCAGCACCTCTACCCACTCACCACGCGCCGCAGCCTGGCTGAGCTCTTGTGCAGGACGACTGCCAATGCCGTCCCGAACCGCATCATTCAGCGGGCACATATCCTCCGCTTCCAGGGAGCGGTGAACCGGAACAGAGACGGACTCTACGTCCCGTTGGAGTACTCACTCCTCCTGCGGTCGCTCCACCGAACATAGAAGGCACTCATGACTTGTCAGGTCGAGCGGGTGCCCACGCCGCTCGAGATATTCGGCCGTCGCACACACCTTCCACTGGAGCTTCGCCACCCGCTTCCTTTCTGGCGGGGGTCCAGCATAGACGACGATGTCGTGCACGGCGCTGGGCGTCCGGTTGTCGGTCAGGAAGAGCTTGACGGATAAACCGGGCCGACTCACCAGGAACGCCGCCCACATGCGCATAACGTCTGCACTCGTCATACCCGGCGGTAGGCTCACCTACACCGACCCTGTGACCACCGCTTGGTCAGGCACCAGCACGGCTTCCAGCAACGACAGCTCTTCGAGAATACGCAACGCGCCGGCGTACACCGTCAAGCCTTCCTGAGTCGGCGTTAAGGACCGTATTATTCGAATGCACACGGGTCGGGCAAGCTCCTCTTCCAGCCGCATCAGGCTGCGACTCACGGCATTGGGCGACAACCGCAAGATACGGGCTCCTGCCGACAGGCTTCCTTGTCGAATAACGTGAACGAGGGTTCGCAGGTCTTCTGTTCGGCTGGGCTGGCTCATCGATTTTCAGATAAAATATGGTGATACGATGAATTACCAATTTTATGCACAATCCTCGACAGTCCACTCCTCGAGACTCGGTCGAGACGGAAGTTTCTTGTCACAGCCTCGTTGAGGTTAATCGTGCAACGCTATTCCGACGGCTGTCTCCGTTACGTTGAACTCGCGCGTTATTCAGCGTATCCCCAACACCTCGCCATTATGCATCCAACTGCGTACACTCCTCATCTCGGAGAACCACTATGCGCCACACATCGCCACTCTTGCTCGTCGTTCTAGCCACAAGTCAGCTTGGGGCCGACCTCTACGTCGAAACCAGCGGTACCGATACCGCCAACGACTGCCTGTCGGCCTCCACTCCATGCGCCACCATCGAGTACGCCGCGGGTCTTGCTGCAGCCGATGATGCGATTCAAGTGGGCGCCGGAACCTTCAGCAGTACTGCGGCCGACTACCCCATCACCTTGCCCTCCGGCGTTGCCTTAATCGGCAGTGGCTCGGGCATGACCACCATCGGCGCCTCGACCACCACGCTGTTCATCGCCTCGTCTGCGCAGGACCTGACGGTGGAAGGCTTGGCCATCGCAGGCACCCTGGACAACGCTCTGGTTCTCGACGAACATGCCGGCGACCTCACTCTGCGGGACCTCGACATCACCGTGTCAGAGGAAGGCCTAGATGCATCGTTTGACGAAGATACCACCGGCACAATCACTCTTGACGGCCTGATCCTGACCGCCGACCAACCCATCACGCTCGACGTCGACGGTGACGGCCCGTGGGTCGTCTCACTGACTGGCTCTACCGTGACCTCCACCGGCAGCGACTATGGCATTCAAGTCGACGTAAGTGCTTCGACCGAGACCGTGCTGGAAGATGCGTACAACTTCGACGTCGAAATCATCGGCAATACGTTCTCAGGGTCCGGGGCGGGTCCCTACCTAGAGGTCAGCGACTACGCGAACGTGCGCGCCCTGATCCGCGACAACGACATCACGACCGAAGAGACTGGCATCAGGGTCTCGATTGAATCGAGCAACGCCGTGGACCTGACCATCGACAACAACACTGTTAGCGGTACCCCCTCCTGGGCCATCTACCTTGGGGCCTACGGCTACAACACCGTCATCGCTGACTTTGCTGACAACACCCTCTCCAACGCCACCGAGGAAGGTCTCTGGTTCACGGTCAGCGACTACAGCAACACCATCGACCTGACCGTTCGAGGCAACACGGTGACCGGCGGTCTGGCCGACGGCATGTACATGGGAATCACGGATTCTTCGTACAACGCCTTCAACGCGACCATCAGCGGAAATACCGTCACAGGCAACGCCGGAGATGGACTGCACATCGCCAACACCTACGAAGAGACCAACGTCATCTACGCCGACGTCCGCGGCAACACGTTCAGCGACAACGGCGACAATGGCATCTATATCGAGAATACGACAGGCGCCTTTGTGGGTCACTTCCACGGCAATGTGATCAGCGGCAACGACGAGAACGGCATGCTCATCTCGTCGAATGACGCGGGAACCTTCGTCAAGCTGACCCACAACACGATTCAAGACAACGCTGCCGGCTACACCGACAGCGATTACTTCGACATCGACGCAACAGACTGCGCCTACTACGACATCGTCGCGCGCGATAATTGGTGGGGCTCAACCGACCGCGCCGTCATCGACTCCCACCTCGCTCAGGCCTGGGAAGATGGCGACGAAGACGAGGGCCAAATCCTCTACTCGGCCCTCGCCGAAGACCTCGCCTTCTCCCCGACAGCACCCACCGTTGCCGAAGAAGGTGCCGGGCTGCTCGCCCTCAACATCGATGAAGGCGCACCTCCATTCGTTGACTCTGCAGGCATCAACGCACTCGTCGTGACCATCGGCGGGGTCGATGCCGCCGTCGTAGAGGTCGCCGAAGATGGCTCATTCATCATTGTCGAAGTCCCAGAAGGCAGCGTAGGTAGCGCAGACATCACCGTCACCAACCCCGGCGGTCAGACCGGCACTTCCACCGTGGAGTACGTCCGCACCCTGGTAGACGCAGACGGAGACGGCGTAGAAGACGACGCAGACAACTGCGTAGACCTCGCCAATATTGGCCAAGTCAACACGGACAACGACAGCAGCGGTGACGCCTGCGACGACGATGACGACGACGACACCGTGGCAGACGCAGACGACAACTGTGGACTCATTGCCAATGCCGACCAGGCCAACGGCGACGGCGATGACTTCGGAGACGCCTGTGACGACGACCTCGACAACGATGGCTTCCCGAATACCATCGACAACTGCGACATCGCCAATTCAGACCAAGTAGACACCGACCAAGATGGTGACGGAGACGCCTGCGACGACGATGACGACGGCGACGGCGCCAACGACGACGTCGACAACTGCGACATTGTCAACGCAGACCAGAGCGACCTCGACGATGACGGAATCGGCGATGCGTGCGACGATGACCTCGACAATGACGGCATCATCAACGCCCTGGACAACTGCTCAGTCCCCAATGCAGACCAGGCAGACGCTGACGACGACGGCGTGGGCGATGCCTGCGACCTCGACGCGGACGGCGATGGCGTGGCCGACTTGGACCAAGTCGACACCGAGCCCGTCGACAGCAGCGCGGGTCGCTGTGGGTGTGCGACTACGGTCACCCCAACGGCTCCAGGTCTCAGCCTGATGCTCTTGGGTCTCGCAGCCGTAATGCGTCGGCGCCGCAACGCATAAGGCTACAAGGCGCTGAGTACCGGGTCCTCAGCGACCCGTGTACGTAGCGCTTGGCCACCTCTCTCCACCGCACTGCGCACCAGAACGCGCGCTTCGGTGGTTTGCCCGCGCTCGGCCTGCAGCCGCGCCATCGCTAGCAGAGCGGAAGGGTTTCCGGTGTTTGTAGCCACCCAGTCGTGCTCGGCGAGGGCTTCATCAATGCGTCCGAGCTTGACCAGAGCGACAGCGAGGTTGTGGTGGGCAGGAACCAAGTCGGGCTGTAGCGTCACAACGGCTCTAAGCTGCCCAATCGCCTGCTCTGGCGAGTCCGCAATAAGCAAGGTGCCGAGGTTGTACCGCGCTTCGACCAGGTCACCGTCCACCTCAATGGCCTTTCGGAAAGCCCGCCGAGCATCATCTTTTCGGCCTTGGACGTTGTAAAAACTACCCAGGTTATTCCAGGTCATCGCGTGGCTTGGATCCAGCTCTGCCGCCTCCTGGTACGCCGCCTCAGCATCCGAGGAGTGGCCCATGGCATCGTGAACCACACCCAGATTGTACCAAGTGGCATGACGCGACGGCTCGAGCTGCTTGGCTTCATCTAGGTAGGCCAGCGCACGCTCGGAACGACCCGAGCGATGGAACGTGTTCGCAGCGCCCAAGTAGGCCGACACATGATGGTCGTCGCGACGAAGCGCGTCTCCATACGCGGACAACGCCTCTTCCGTTCGCCCTGCCTCTTGCAGCATGTCGCCCAGCTGTGTGGGTGGGTCTGGGTCGGAGGAAGAGACAGCGGAGGCCGCTCGCAGCGTGGACTCCGCGTCATCCATGCGCCCCATGCGCTGCAGCGAGGTGGCCGCACTCATCAGCAGCTTTACGTTGTCCGGTATGCGCGCCAAAGCGGTCTGCAGCACCTCGTAGGCATCTTCATGACGTCCCAGCTCGCGAAGCACCCCTGCCAGTGACGCCAGCGCAGTGATGTTCTGCGAGTCGGATGAGGTGAGCTCGCGCAAGCACGTCTCAGCCGCCGGATAGGCTTCGGTACGAACCAGCCCCTGACAACGCTGAAGGTCAACCCAGCGATGGGCGACGTCCTTCGGGTCTGGCAAGGAATCCGCCGAGTCTCCAAGGTCCGCGGTGTACCCAAGCGCCTCCAACATCTGCGCGGTCGCCGCATCCGGGGGTGTGGCAATCACCGTGGCAATGTCATCATCTCCTACTACGCGGTCCAGCGACGCGGTCAGCGGGTCAAAGCCCGCCCACAGGTTGTTGGACTCCGAGGCGTCCGCCGTCAGATCAAACAGCTCGGGCCGGGGTGCATCGATGTACTTTCGTGTGCCGGCGTCCAATGCGCGCAGCTCATGCCAGCCAAACTGAAGGCGGGGGTTGACCGACTCCACATACACCCCTTCCCGACTCGGAAGCGCAGAGCCCTTCGCGACCGTTCGCGCCAAAGACAACCCGTCGGGTCCAAGAGGTGGAAGTCCGAGCAAGGTGGTGAGTGTGGGCGCCACATCGACCTGCGAGACCGCACCACTGACGCGCTGTGGCAGCACACCTGGCCCGCGCATCATCCACGGAATGTGTGTGGTGGAGCGGTAGATGTAGATGCCGTGGGTCTGCTCGCCGTGGTCGCCCAACGAATCGCCATGGTCAGCCAATACGGTCACCAAGGTGTCCTCACCCGCAGCGTCCAACAGACGGCCTACTTCCCGGTCAAGGTACGCGATTTCACCGTCGTAGGGCTGGTCATGGAAGACCACGTCAAACGGCGGGGGTGGCTCGTAGTTGGCGTGGGCGTCGAACAGGTGGACCCAGAGAAACCATGGCTCCTCCAGCTCTTCGGTCATCAGAGCAATGGCCTTGTCGACGCTTATGTTGGCCGGAACTTCCTTAAACATGAACAGCTTCTGCGCCGGGCCATCGGACAAGTCGTCATCATAAATGCGGAAGCCTTGGTCCACGCCAAAGCGGGAGTCGAGAACCATGGCACTCACAACCGCACCGGTGTCGTAGCCGTGACTGCGGACATGTTCGGCCAGCGTCACAACGGTATCGTCCAGCACGAATGTTCCGTTCGCACGTACCCCGTGGGTCATCGGGTAGGCGCCAGTCATGATGGAGCTGTGGGTAGGCATGGTGAGCGGTGCCACCGAGATGGCGGTCTCAAACAGCGTTCCGTCCGCGGCAAATGCATCGAGATTC
>JBLHSN010000088.1:0-18277 GCA_047626195.1 Myxococcota bacterium | reverse complement strand
GCTGCCTTGACGGCCGTCGGCCACCTCTCGACAAGCTGCTCGACGGTCTGTTCTCGTCGATACGTCAGCTCCATGAATGCGTCTCCCGAACGCTCGATGAATGCGCCGTGAAAGGGCAGGTCCATGGACCTGAAAGCGTCGGGTATTGGCGACCGTTCGAGAGCGAAAGCTCGGGCCGGTTCCGGTTGGGCTGGTACGTCTGGTGTGCTCATGCTGGCTCCGGAGCAAGCGGTCAGGGAGAGGGCGAGTAGGACACAGAGGTGGCGCAGCATTCAGGGACTCCGGTGGGGCGGCGAGACACGCAGGTACGGCGGATAGGTAGCCGGTTGGCTGGCTGGACGTTTCGGCGTGCCATCTGCGTTGATGCTTGTTGGGGTTGCCGCATAATCGCCGAGTCAATCTGCCGGAGAGTTGACTGGATGGGGTTTGTGCACGACACATGGGTACCGTCCGTGTTGGGGAGTGTCGCCAGTGTAGATCGATTCAACATGATGGAGCGGAAATTTGGCAGGGGTAGTGTAGGAATGAGCCAGCGGCATGCTCGTTTGGCCATGAAGGAGCGGCCAGCGGGCTTGTTGAGTTCAGTGCGCCGGTCGGATTACCCGGCTCTGCGTCTGCTTTATCAAACCTTGCGGAGCTATTTGGCTGCGCCACAGGAAGTGGGTTGGGGGTGGGCCCAGTCCATCCTTGGCATTGTGCGGTTGGTACGTCGTGTCCGTAAGCTTCATTGAATGATGTTGTCGACTTGAGTCGCAGGACCACGCCGGGTGGGGACTTCACGTTGTTGTCCGTCGCCTGACCGTGTTCCGCGAACACCCATACTGTGTGGCGAGTCGGTCCCAGGTCCACCCCTCCACCCGAAGTCTCCGAACTTCCACCACATCCAGCTTCCGCGACTGCCCGCCTCATCCCGCAACTTGTGTACGGGAATCAGTAAACTCCTCGCACCACACCGAGTTCGGTACATGGACGTTGGCTCTGCCCGCGCTTCCCACTCACCCCACTACTAAACGGTGCCCATACCTTCACCGATACCGCCGAGCGGTAACGACCTTGCGTGACGGGAACGGCCGCCGTCTCCGAGCAAAATCTGACGGTGCGTACGGCCCGGACTCGGACAGAGACGCACAGCAGGGCACGTGTTTCACCGAATAGACGCGGCTTCACGTGTTCGGCAACACCCTGTCGAAGTCGGGGGCGAAAACGATTCCACCGAGGCGGGTGAGCTCGCTCACGAAGCCACCTGGGGGTCCGGGGTGGGGAATGTGGCGCAAGACTATGGGGTGCGTTGTCGGCAATCAAGGTGCTGTACGTGGATGAGACCGCATGCGGACAATTCAGTGGCACGTCCAGTGACTTACAGCCACGTCACCACCCGGAGAACACCATGGCAAAAGAACAACGCTGGATCCTCAACCAGGCCACTGGCAACCACGTCCGAACGGGCATTACCGATCCCGTCATTGTACTAGACCTGTGGCTCAATCAAGTCGAAGGACCCACGGTTCCGGTGGGCAAGTTCCAGGTCAACTTGGTTGTGCAGGCGGCGCGTGGAACCGTGACTCGTCGACAGCTCGGTGGAGAGAGCGTGTATGACGTGAAGGTCTTCGCAGAACCGGACGGCACCTACGTGTTGGGTGTGAGGCGGAGCTGTTTGGTCCCGTTGGAGAACTTTCGAGTATCGTAAGCTTCCGCCGCACTACGACCTTTCAACATGAAGACACGCGAAGCACCACAAGACCACGGACATCCACCGGCCATATCGCCGTGAAGGTGCCCTACCCAGGCGGACTCGCATTCAAGTAGCCGCGTCATCTCGATCGCTTGCTGTACCGTCCACTCCACTTCTCTGAAGGATGGTCGGATGCTGCTGCGAACCCCTCTCATGTCTGTCGCCCTAGCCACAACGCTCGTCGGCTGTACACCCGCTGACCCCGGCGCAAGCGACACCACGACCGAACACGAGGTCGAGTCGAGTGAGTCGCCTGATGCAGACACACCTGCTGTACCGCTATACGCGGTAATCCCCGTAGGACCTGACAGCGCACGCATGTTGTGGGTGCCGTGGCCTGGCCAAAACCTGACCTACTCGGTTCAAAGAGCGCTCGAAGGGCCCCATCCCAAATGGGCGGACGCAGTTGCCCACATGGAGCCGGATAGCGCCGTTGTTTCCGGCCTACAGGACGGCGACGTCGTCCGGCTGGTCGTGAGCGACGCAGAGGGTCTGCGCATCGGCACGTCCGTTGCTGTGCCGTTCTCACCGGTAAGCGCACCCCCCAATTCCCTCGATGGTCACGACATCGTAGACGGTCGCGGCGAGTCGTGGCAGATTTCCGACACTGTCGTACACGGCATGAGCGATGCTCCAGAAATTGGCGCCATTTTGGTGCTACCTATGCGTCGGGTCCAGACCTATTCCTTGGTTCGGCAGGTGCTCTCTACCCACCCAGACGGCGAAGGGGGATGGTCCGCAACGACCGAGCCCGCGCGGGTCGCCGCCGTGCCAGGCACTCGGGTGGGAGCGAGCTTCAACGTGTCTGCAGACGGCATTCCCATGTCCCTGCTCACTCCGACAACCAGCGGAACCGTTGCCTACTGCTCGCAGTCCGGGTGGGGCTGCATTGAGCTCAACCCAGCCATGGTCACATCCGAACAGTCGAACATGCTGTGGTCCAACGGCTACTCGGGCGTGCTCAATCAGACCTGGAGCACCCAGCAAGAACAGCTCGGAATGACCATCAATGCCGAGGCCGAAGGAGGGGTCATTGTCGAGGCGGCGTACGAGATTTCTCGTGGCTGGACCGGGTTCCCCAACGGCATGGAGATGGCGTACCTCCAGACCCGTCCCTACGCGCAGGCGGACATTTCAGCGACCATCGACACCTCTGGCGGGAGCATTCCGACCTATGAGCGACCGGTCCTCGCTCCCATCTCCGTTCCTATATTCACAGCCACATTCCTCACCATCACGGCGGAGTTCAGCGTGAACACCGTTGCCTTTTTGGAGGACCAAACCGGAGCAGGTGTCGCTGGACAGTGGACTGGTGAGGCTGGACTTTCCCGAACGTACGAGGTTGGGTACAGCAGCAGGCGCGCACGGTCTGGCACCAACGGCTTTTACGGTCCGGACCTTGTGGGCCAAGGATTCGATGTCTCCGTTCAGCCCGCGTTCGGTGACGGGTCTCAGGCACGCGCATGGTTTGGCTGGAAAGCGACCGGAAGTGTGGTTCTCAACGCTACCGTTGTTGGCGAGCTGGCACGCGCAGATCTGTCCGCCACTACCGGGCTCGTCTTCTCCCACAATGGCACCCAGGCCGCTCCATGCAACCAGCCGGTGTCCATCGCACACGCAGACATTGGGCTAGGCGCACGGCTCGATGCGAGCCTCGATCTGAAGTTCCTCGACCCGTGGGACTTTCCAATTGCCGACCGGGTGATTCCCATCTTGGGTTGGGGTCGCGAGCGGGTCCTCGCCGCACCACAAAACCTGGGTCGCGGAGCCTCCACATTCGACTTCCGCCTGCTGAACCGCGACTTCGGCACTACCCACGACCATCCCGGAACGGGCCCGTTCGGCTTCCCGATCGACGCTTCGCGTGACGTCACATCCAGTGTGGGTTCCGGCGGTCTGCAGACCTTCGTCGACTCAGTCTCACTCAACTCGTCTCAACATCCTCTCTCCACACAGCTCGGCAAGTACACCCAAGTCCTGCCCAGCACCTTGTCCGCGGGTTCCCATACCTTTGCCGTTTGGATGCCCGACGACCGGCCCGCTTTTCCGTCGCCCGAGACGCTGCTGCGTGCTCCCGGCCAGTGCGTTTCGCACACCATCGAGGTGCAACCATGAACCGCCTACTTACCCTCGCTTTTTTGGGCATGTTCGCCGCCTGTTCCGGTTCACCAGATGACACCGAGCCCGTCCCCGATACAGAATCCGTCGCAGACACCGAAGCAGACACCGAAGCAGACACTGAAGCGGACACCGAAGCGGACACCGAAGCGGACACCGAAGCGGACACCGAAGCGGACACCGAAGCGGACACCGAAGCGGACACCGAAGCGGACACCGAAGCGGACACTGAGCCCGATACCGACTCGGATACCGAGCTCATCACCGACTCCGATGGGGACGGCACACCCGACGCCGAAGACTGCGCTCCGCTAGACAGCGCAGTCAGCCCAATGGCACAAGAACAAATCGACAACGGCACCGATGACAACTGCGATGGCCAAGAGCTCTGCTACGCAGACGCAGACAATGACGGCTACCGAACCGACTCCACCGTACTGTCCAGCGACCTGGCATGCGACGGACCGGGTGAAGCGACACGCAGCACATCAGCCGGAGACTGTGCAGACGACACCGCAGACCGTAATCCCGGCGCGCCAGAACTCTGTGGGGACGGACAGGACCAAGACTGCGACGGCAACGCCGACTGCCTAGATGACGATTGCGCCTCTGCATCCCAGTGCATCGGGTACCTGGAGCTCGTACAGGCAGCCTACGTCAGCTCGTGCTGCCAGTGGGCCGAGTGGGGGTTTGCCTCTCAAGACGACTGTGAAGTGGAGACGACGTCATGGGTGACCGATGACTGCCTGGCTACGAACTTCGAGACCTTGGAACCGTCCACTCAACAGTGCCTACTCACAACGACCCGCGCTACGAACCAATGCATGTCTTCAGCAGAAGCGTGCGACTCGGCGTACATAGATGCCTGTTGGCAGACATGGTCTGAGCAAGCGGACAGCTGCGGTGCTGAAGGGTGGTACGAGACCCTTTGTCCAGTGACGTCAGATTGTGATGCGGGCGACACCCAGTACACCGAGGACCGGCGTTGTGACGGCGTCTCCGACTGCCAAGATGGACTCGACGAGCTCGAGTGCTTCATCTGCGATGACACCACAACGCTACCCGCAGAGTGGGTCTGCGACGGCGAGGCCGACTGTGCGTCTGGGGAAGACGAGGCCAACTGCTTCACCTGCGCCGACGGCGATATGATCCCCGAAGAGTGGCTGTGTGACGGCATCGTAGACTGTGCCACCCAAGACGACGAAGCAGAGCTTCAGTGCTACTCGTGCGAACCCGATGCAAGCGGAGCCGAGCTAACGGTACTCAACGGACAACAGTGCGACGGCGTGCCAGACTGTCCCAACGCGGACGACGAGAACCTGTGCAACGGCTTTGTCTGCGATGACCAAGAGCGATTGGACTGGGAGTTTGTCTGCGACGGCTTCGCAGATTGCGCGGATGAAAGCGACGAGACCGAAGCGCTCTGTCCGACCTTCACCTGCGCAAACGGCACGACCATTCCCGCAGCGCTCCAATGCGATGGATTCGCCGACTGCATCTCCGAAAGCGACGAAATCGGCTGCCCGACCTACACCTGCTTTGACGGATACGAAATTCCCAGCAGCTGGCAATGCGACGACATCCAAGACTGCACAACAGGCGAAGATGAGCAACGTTGTGGCATGACCTGTGAGAGCGTCTACGACGGCTCGGAGTACATTCCGGAGCAGTGGGTATGTGATGGAATCGACGACTGTGTTGGGGGCGTTGACGAGTACTGCACGCCTTGCTTCGACGGCGTCTCATTTTACCATGACTCCCGTAATTGCGACGGTATCCAAGACTGTGCCACAACCCTTGATGAGCGGTGTGGCACTACAGATGGCGTGAATACAAATGCGTACTTGTGCTCCGATGGCAACTGGATTGAACGCACTTGGCTGTGTGATGGCTTGGTCGACTGCGAGTCCGGAGAGGACGAAGAAGGATTCTGCTTTGAAGTAACGACATGCCCCTCATTGCCCAGCATTCACATCACCCAATACTGTGACTCGTCGCCAGACTGCTTGAGCGGAGACGACGAACTACCGTCCGTCTGCGACTGGGAATCACTCACCGAGCCCCCCCTTCCAGACCCCGGTCAAGGAGCAGGCTGCGAAGCACTCGCCTGGGGCGTCTGCAACGGAATTCCAGAGTGTTCCTCTGACCTCTCCACCGCCGCAGACGAAGTTGGATGTGGGACCAATCGCTGTTCAGACGGCACGCCCTACCCGGACATCTTGTCTTGTGACGGCTTCAATGACTGTAAGGACGGAAGCGACGAGACCAACAGCTGCCGCTAGTGTTGCGACCAATCCCCTCTCTTTCTTCGCCCCACCCATCCTGTTCGACCCATGTCGTGAGACGGGACGCGAACCGAGAGATGGGCGCGCTGTTCATCGGGGTCCTAGGGGTGGTTCGGTCCTATTCGGCGGTCCGTGATTGTCCACCATGCAACGCATTCCACATCCGCTTAGCAGGCCCAATAACAACGCAGATATTTCGTCACCGCGACCTGTTTCAGAACTCCGCACCGCGCAACATCATCGTGCGCCTGGACTTCGAGGTCGACCCGTAGACGACTCCAGGAACTGAAGACGTCCGCGTATGGGTCGCCGGAGCCGCGGGCGTGAGGAGCCCGTCGGTGCGATGGGTCCTACGCGAACCGACGGGCGGCTTCCTTCAGCACGTCGGTCACCGAGAGGATGCCGACCAGGTCGCCGTTGTGCACGACAGGGAGGGCGCCGACGCGCATATCGACGAGCGCTTGGGTCCTTGTGGCGAGGTCAGCGTCGGCTTCGATAGTGGCAACGCCGGGGGTCATGAACCACTCGACGGAGCCCTCCAGCTGGCGCGGACGGATAGGTGATTCCAACGCCCTTCGCTCCGTACCGTGCCTTGTGGTTGTCCGACCCAGTGAACGCAACTTCTATCGGTCTCCGTCTTGGGCCTACGTCGAGCGTTTCGGCGTGAAGGTGATGTCCTACCTCTGCAATCCCGAGCCGACAGAGCCCGAAGACCCCACACGCCGGCCGCGCCGCCCGAAGGGCGTGACAGGATAGCGACGAATGAGCATCGTTTGCTCTCTCTTAAGCCTGTGCAGCGTGTCAAGAGAGTGTATACACAGGCAATTCTGGCCGTATAATCAACCTGTCTTGGGCCATAAGTGCGATACTCCATCAACGACGGGGGTGGAATGCCTGGTACCGCAGACAAAAGTCTCGAGGCAATCCGCTCGGACTTCGCGAGGATGAGCGGACGCTGGATGTCAAGGGCCACCCTGAAGGGACCACCCTCCGGCCACGAACTAGGGACCACCTCAGCGGTGGCCGGAGCTCATCGGCCACGAACTAGGGACCACCCCGGCCACGAACTAGGGACCACCTTGTTTAGGCAGTTCGTTAGGTCATGATTGCCCAACCGGGGGATAGGGCTCTGCTGAGGAGCAATCCTAGCACCGCGTTGGGTGGCAATACGGATGAGGCGGGCTCTTCGGGGCCCGTCCATCTCATCCGGATGCCGAGTAAAGCGCAAACCCTCGGGGTCCTGGGGGCTGGCCCCCAGATCTACACGCTGTGCGAGGGCTTCTGGCGCTTTCGATAGGACTCACCTTCGACGACGAGGTCATAGGCATTGTTCGTGAAGCGGTCGACGAGCGCCTGGCCGTGGAGGGGGTCTGCGAGCACCGTGAGCCATTCGGCGGGCTCTCGGTTCGACGAGATAATCATGGACCGCTTCCGGTGGCGAGCGCAGACGATTTCGTACAGGTCAGTGGACTTTTTCGCATCCATCATCCGTAGGCCGAGGTCGTCGATGATGAGCAGATCGACGTCGCAGAAGCGCCGCAGTTCGCGTTCATAGGTACCGTCGAGCCGCGACGCGCGAAGTCTGTGTAGGAGCTTGTCGGCTGTCAGGCAGACCACGCCTAGGTCACGAACGATGGCCAGGTGTCCGAGGGCGTGGGCCAACATGGTCTTGCCCACACCAACGGGTCCGACGATGAGCGCATGGAAATGGGAGTCGATGAAGCGAAGCGTGCGGAGTTCGTCGAGAAGGGCCGTATCAAGGGCGACGTTCGCGCTCCGGTCCAATTCGTCGAACACGAGCGACGCCAGCAGGCCCGCCGTTTTCGCCCGCCGGGCGTGGTGCTGCTGGTTTCGCCGTTCGATCTCGTCTGTGAACAAGGTCAGCAGCACATCCTCGGGGTCGAGTTTGCGTTCGCGTGTCACGCGAAGGCGCTCTGGCAGGATGGGGAGAAGCTTGCCGAGACGCAAAGACTTCAAGGCGCGGCGTAGGTCGGGGGACACATCATTCATGGGAATCCCCTCGCCTGGAAATGGCGAATTCACTAGGGTCTCGGCCAAATCGGGGTCGTAAGACGTTCGCTGGCGACTTGGGCGGTCGTGGAACAGGGGTTCGGTCTAGGTCGCGCTCGAGCATCCAAGCGATGCGCGTCACGTCGACCACATCGAGGTCCAGGGCTTTTCGACAAGCGACGTCAACGCGCGCGTTTCCAGAGGTCTTGCACAGGCCGAGCAAGCGGTAGACGTGACGAATCCGAGTCCAAGGCAGTGGGCCCTCCAGCACACGGCCTGCGTACTCGCCGACTGCATCACCGGCTTTGCAGGCCCGTTGTTGAAGCGACGACGCATCTCGGGTGGCCAACTCCGCGGTGCCCGGCGGAAGGTCGTTGGGACCGATGGTGCTCCCACCCCGTGCACTCCGCGGATGGACCTTCACGACGAGGCCGCCTTGGTACATCTTGACCGTAAAGGCGTCGAAACCAACTCGGAGGCGTTCGCCACAAAGGCGGTACGGCGCCGAGTACAACGCCTCGGCCACAACGAGCGCATGGTCACGACCGACCCTCAACGTCACCCAGCGCGGGGTGTCATAGGCGGCCGATGGCGGCGGAAGAAGCAGGGCCTTCTCACCGGTTTCGAACGTCTCCTTGGGTTGTCGCCGCATGGTTCCGTGGTCGCGCGTGCCCGCGACATCACAACACCAACTCGCGATGTGGCGCCGGGCGTGGTCGACATCTAGGAGTCGCTCTCCACCCAACCCGTCATTGCGGACGTACTGGACCATACGTTCCACGCGTGCTTTGTCTTTGGGGCGGCGGACCCGCGCTTGGTCCAACACGAATCCACGGTCTTGGGCGTACTCAGCGAAGGCCTCGTTGAACATCGGAGCCAGCGCGTCCGCCCGGTTCATAATGGTCTTGGGGTTGTCAGCGACCACCGCCGGAAAGACGCCGCCGAAGAACGCCCAGGCGGCGTCCAGGCCTCGATAAGGTCGTCGGTGGTCTGGGACAGACAGGGCCACACGAACATGTGTCGACTGAAAGATACCACGCAGACCAACGCCGAAAGTACGACAAGCTTGCCATTTACGGTCAATCGGCCGACCTGCATGAAGTCGATCTCTAGGATCTGCCCCGCAGGAGGGTCTACGATGCGGACCGTCGCACCTGCGCGGCGGGCGTCCGGTAGTTCATCGCGCAGGTAGCGACGGAGGGTCCGCAGCGGGACCTGAACGCCCACGTGACGGTGTAGAAGACGCGCAACCTTGGGGGCCTTAGCCCTCCCGGACCCAGTCGGTGATGAGCGCCTCGTTCGCCCGACACAGCTCGCGCATCGCGCCGACCCGCGGCGGAGCGCCGGGAAGAACATCACTGACAACCAGCGCTAACAGCGCGTCATCAACATCGTCACCACGGGTGAACCCGTGACGCTTAGCCGCCTCGACATAGCGCCGACTCGTCTTTCGATCTGTACCCGTCGCCGCCGCCACAGTCCGCAGACGGCTTCCGCGGGACCATCTCCGAAGAATCTCTCGCACTTCCACCACAGTCAGCTCCCGAAACGCCACGTCGCCCCCAGTTCGTCTGGGGGTGACCTGCCGCGTTTAGGAGGCGTTCGGTGGTCCCTTGTTCGTGGCCCACCGGTGGTCCCTAGTTCGTGGCCGATTTGGCGTCAGGTGGTCCACATAGAGTGGCCGGCGACAGTTCAGAGCAGCCTCACGCCGCCGTCCGAAGCGTAGCAAGTCACGAAGCGCACGCTCACGCAGCCACGCATCGAAGGCCGAGCGAATGGCCTCCAGGCGCGCGATACCTTCGACGTCGCGCGGCACGGTCACATTGAACTTCGAGCGGCAAACGATTGTGACAGCGTCCGCGTCACCGGGCCGCACGTCGAGCATCAGCCACCGTCCACGGTACTGGAGCTTGGCCCCACGGGCGTGCCGCTGGGTAAGCAGCTTCCGGTGCTTCTCTTCTATCTCCCGAACGGAGTCGAACACGCAGCGCCGCTTCCTGTGCAGGTAGGCCAAGAGGCCGTCAGCGCCTTCAAGGACAGTCCCAACGGGTAGCAATCACACCTACGCCTTCCGGTGTCACCACAATGCGTTTGCGGGATGCTTGGGGGCTCTGCCGAACGGTTGCGCTTGTCTACCACCTACCAGTCAGAAAACCCGAACACCCGCCTGGCCACGGACAGAAGTGCGGTGTCAGATCAGCGCTGGTCCCCAGTCACCTGACGGGGCGTTTCTGCGCGCAGTCCCCTAAACCGAGTCACTGCCTACCCGAAGTGGACTGTAAATGGGCACCGCACACGGCCAATCCTGTGACTGGGCTCAGCGGACAACGACCGCCTTGGCGAACAAGAATCGCGTCGCGGCGAGGCGCTCGCGGTGTGGCACAGCGAAGGTCGCGTGGATGCGCCGTGCCGCCAGGCGCAGAAGAACACGCTGGTGTACTGGGGCCTCCTCGCGGATGACGTCTGCAGTCGCGAGCAACCAAAACGTGCGATCGATACCGCGCTTGGCTGCCATCGCTTTGCCGACGTAGGTCTTCACCCGATGCTCGGTGTCGTCCATCTCTTCGTCGAGGTCGTCTCGTTGATGACCGAGGTGCCCAAGGGCCTTGTCGCGGGCAGCTAAGCGTTCCCGAAGCAGGGCTTCGGCAATCTCCCACCCTTCCCGCTCTTCGGCGATATTCTTCACGATGCCTCGCAAGTAGCGTCCATCCACTCCTTTGGGCAGGGTGCCGGCCTTCTTCTTGCCCTCGAAGACCGCGATACCCTCGATGATGGCATCCAACGGCCAGCTTGCAATGGCGTTTCGGAGGTGTCTCTCGGGGTCGTCGAGGCCGAGTCGCTCAAAGGCGGCGTCAAGCCGTGCACGCGCCACGGGGTCTAGCCTGCGCGCGCGAGTCTCTCGCGCCTTCTCCTGTCTGCGTTGGCGCTCCTGCAGGGTTTTATGGGCCTGCTCGGTCTCTTCCACAGTGGGAGCGGCGTCGCGGAACAGCTGCACCCGGCTCTTGCTGTTTCGATCGGCACGTGGCCGGTGATTGACGACTCGGGCCCAGGTCGTCACGACGAGACGAGCCACCTCGGCGGCGAATCCTTCGAGGGTGGTGGCGTTTAGGACCAGCGAAGCGACTTCCTGCTTGAACAATCCGAAGGCGCCCTCGACATGTGGCTTGTCGGTGGGGACGTATGGCCGTGAGCGCATGCGGAGCGTGTCGCCGAGGGCGTCGTCGACATCTACGCCGTGATTGGAGGGCTTGTTGTCGAGCAGCACGGCGAGTGGCGACTCGCCCGTTGTCCTCACCCCGTCGGCAAAGGCCTCGGTGACTGCGGCGGCATCTTCTGTGGGCCGAATGGAGGCGCCGGTGAAGGCTCCCGTGTCGGTGTCGACGAGCAGCTCGAGGTTCACCTTGAAGGGCTGGCCCGCGACCTGCACCACAAGCTCGGTACCGTCTCCCACCCATTGTGCATTTGGGAAGAAGGTCTCGAAGCCGGCACGATGAGCGGACGCATCCCGGTGACGCCCACGACGCGCTGGGAGCCGCACACCGTGAGCCTGCAAGAGGTCGGCGATGTGCTGGCGTCCAAAGGGGATTCGCAAGTGGAACTGGACGTGCGCGCAGAAGGCGTGGAAGCCGCCATTCCAGGTCTTCCACGCCGACAGCACAGACTCGATGCGCGTGACACCGGGCTCTGGGGAGGCGGCGAGATTCTCCGGCGCCTCGACGCGCGGTCGCTCGCCACGCAGCCAGTCCTTCAGAGTACCCAGCGGCACTCCAACGACGTCTGCGAGTGGCTCCAGGGCGATGTCGCAGTGGGTCTCGCACAGGTCGAGCACAAAAAGCCGAAAGCGGTCACTGTACCGGCGCCGCGCCGATGAACCGCTGACGCAGCCTGGATGGTCGAAGAGGACGTCGCGCACCTGATAGGCAAGCGTGAGCAGGACGTCATTACCTCCCGACACCGCCGGCTTTAAGGGCCGCCCCCGAGGTCGTAGCAAGTCGGGAAGCGCGTGCTCGATGGCTCCTTTCGCTTTGTAGGCGGTGGTCTTGGTCGCGCCGGTCGCGTGCAGAATGGCGGCGCGGGGCGGCGCGGGAAGGCCATGGTTCGTAAGAACAGGAATCGCGGCGAGTAGGAGGCCGGCGGCAATGGATGCGGATAGGATGGGCATGGCCTTTGGGTCGGTGGTGATTGTGTTGCAACTTCCACCTGTCCGGTTTCCCCAAGGGCCGCTTCTTTACTTCGCGGGCAACGCCAGAAGCGGCTGGCCAAGTAGCCAGATTTCAGGCTTTCCATCGCGACTGATGACTTTGAATAGCTCCAGAGCCCGGTCGCGTAGATCCAGCATGTCCGTGTGAACCGAGGCACCCGCTCCCGACTCGATGCGCGCGAGGACCTCCTCCACGCGACCGTAGTAGCGGTCCGCAGGGACGAGCATCCCGCCTAGGGCGTGGTGGGTTCGCCGATGATTGAACCCGTGCAGGTGGCCTGCCAGCCGACGCTTCATCTCGCCGACATCGTAGAAGTGCTGTACATTAAACAGTTCTTTCGCGAGGTTTCCATTGAAGTTCTCGACTTTCCCGTTCCACTCCTTGTGCTCGGCGACGATCTGGTCGACTCCGAGCTCGACGAGCAGCCGAGTGAAGCGAGAGATGCCCTTCCAAGACCAAAAAGCACTCCTCTTGTCGTGCATGACGGCCTCGGGTCGCCCGTGCCTTTGAACGGCTTCGGTGAAGGCCTCGATGACCATGTCAGCGCGCTCGGCATCGTCGACACCATGGCCGACAACGAAGCGACTGTGGTCGTCGATGAGGATGAGGGAGAAGGTGCTGGTCCGGTTGATGTAGCGCTCCTCGAAGGCGGCCGTCGGACAGCACTTGGGCCTCGAATTCAGGAACCTCCGCGAGCACTAAGCGAAGCTGCCGTGCTCGGTCTTCCGGGTCTGGGGCGTCGGTCAGCCACCGGTCAAGACCGGCCAACGGGTTGACACGCTCTCGCACGTAGGCAGAGGGAAGGCGTGTCTCATCTTCTTCCCAAAAGGGTGCGTTCCAGAAGGGGCCGTCCCGGTAGAGCGTCCAGCGCGCTGCAAGTGGGGCGCAGTAGGCGGCTGCGGTCACATGCTGCGTGGGATCGGGGTCATCGGTTGATGTGACGATCGCCTGAATGTCTCCGCGTAGACCGTCGCCCCCATCCGCGTCGTCGGTACCCCCTCCGAGCTGGCGAGCGGCGGTGGCGTTGCTGGGCGCGGTGTCACACACAGGCTCGCGGTCCAGCTCGCGGCCGGGAGCGACCAGAGGTTGGTGGACTGAACGGCGTTCCTTCCCATCGCTCATGACATGCCTCCCTGTTGGAAGGTGTATTTGGCTACTGTGGAGTCGTGGTAACGGTGAGGTCCACCGTCCACAGGGTCCCGGTGGGTGAGATCATGAGCAGACTCGGCTCTCCATTGGGGGTGGCGTATCGAGCGCTCAACGTTCCGTCTGGGTAGCGTTGGGTGGAGGTTGGGATCCAGCCCGACGCTTCCATTGCCACCGGCCACCACTCCACGAGCTGGTCCACCGTTGCTTCGTCCCCGTAGGAGACCTGCATCCCGTTTGGACCCGAACTCTCGATCTTGCCGCCGAAGTAGGGCAGGTCCATCGCCGCGAAGCGATCGGGCACGGCGGCCCGTTGCGTGAAGTACTCGCGGGGATGCTTGGGCTCGGGATCGGAGGACCAGGACATACAGCCTCCCAAAAACAGACCAGCGGTCAAGAACAGCAACGGACGGAACAAAGGGCACCTCATGAGCGCGGGGCTCGTAACGAGCGGCCGGCAGGGGTGTGTGGAATCGGGAGGGATGCATGCGCGGCCTCACTCGGGAGGAGGAGGGCTCCCGACAACTCATCTTGCCACGTTGAGTGGACACGCAGCGGAAATCTGGGGTGGGAAGTGGAGGAAAATCCAACGATGCCGTCAATAGACTCCTTTTGGGTGTAAAAAGAGTCCGACTTTTGCCCAATACGCTGCCGAGTCGATTGCGTTGTCGAGCCGCTTGGTCATCGACTTGTTCGCTGGTCTTTGCTGGTGTCGCGCCACTGGAGGCGTGTTGGTGTACCAGTTTACTCCCTCCTGCGAGTTGTCACGGTTCCACACGTCGTTCCCCAAAAGGCGCGGTCCTGACGCGCGCGCGAGGCCTGTCCGACCTCGGCGGAGCTACTGGCGTACTCCTCGCACCACACCGAGTTCGGTACATGGACGTTGGCTCTGCCCGCGCTTCCCACTCACCCCACTACTAAACGGTGCCCATACCTTCACCGATACCGCCGACAGAGACGCACAGCAGGGCACGTGTTTCACCGAATAGACGCGGCTTCACGTGTTCGGCAACACCCTGTCGAAGTCGGGGGCGAAAACGATTCCACCGAGGCGGGTGAGCTCGCTCACGAAACCACCTGGAGGTCCGGGGTGGGGGTCCGACCTCCGTTGACCTCGCATAGCTCTTGGTGAAATTCGGTGAGCCTCGCTAACCCATTAGGACGCCGGATAATCTCCACTACCATTTCCTCAACCCACTTCAAGAGCAGGGGGTCGTAGGTTCGAATCCTGTCGCCCCGACCACCATTGAACGGCCCGTTGGCGCTTATGCGCCAACGGGCCTTTTCATCGGTGGCGGTGGTGACAGCGCGCGTCTGAACGGATGGGCGTTGGAGTTTCGCCGAGGGGCTTTGGTACGCCCAGTTCCGCCGCCAACTTCCTAGTATTAACAAGTTACAACGTCGTCAGTTGACGAGGTGCCTGATCGCACATTAGCGCCGGATTCTTCCATCAATGTCAGCGGCCAACCCCGTCGTCCAATGGATGGAGCGGTTCGAACAAGAAAGCCCTCCGCCTAAAAGGTACACTCCGCGCCCTGCTGGCCAGTGAGTTGCCACTGCAGGCGGGAGGGGGCGTCGGAGAATGCCCCGAAATCACTAATGGCTTCAACCTGCCCGGTTCCTGGAAGGTCCATCGCGTTTCCGCCAGATCCCGCGGGTTCACTGACGAGTATGAGGTCACAGCCTATGGGTGCGCAGTAGCGGATTGAGCTGGCCTTGTTGTCGAAGTTGTCCAGGTTGTCGCTGAAATCGCCCCAGTTTTCCAGATCTTGGTCCGCCCAGTCGAAGACAATACTGCGATCAGCGAAGTCTGTGTCGTCGTACAACTCCGCCCAGGGCTCGGTGCATGTGCCGGCAAGCGTCACGTCTTCGTGGCGGTACTCCACCATTTTGACCGTACCGGTGCCCGTAGCGGGTGTCGCTTCCCCGTCGTTGTCGTGCTCGGTCGCATAGACAATGAGGTCCCCATTTATGTCGACGTGGGCGCCCGACGCGGCGTTGAGGTTGCAGTTCGTTCCTGCCCCGCTGGTGGGGCCGCACTCTAAGGTTTTGCGGCCCATTAGCGTCAGTTCGACCTCCGAATTGTGGATATCCACCTGATAGAGGTCAATGACGTTGTCGCCCGTGTTGATCTGACTCTGGTTGTGTCCCGCGAGGAGGTACGGGGTGGTGCTGCCATTGGGGCCACACTCGTTGATCAGTGTGAGCGCCTGGTACCCAGCGGTGAGTACCGTCAGATCTGAGTTATCGTTGGGCCATGAGGTAAATCCACCATTTGCGGTCGCCACTACGTTGTCAGGCCTTCCGTCCTCGTTCCTGTCGAGTTCGCTCCACAAATCGAGTTGAGAAAAGCTCCCTCCAGCACCGACGTCCGTCCCGTCGGACTGGAAGAAGTCCAAACTTGAGTTGCCGTCGAAGCCGCCCAACACGACCAAGTGAGTGCCATCGTCAAGGCGAGTCATGCCGATGTCGCCCGCTGGGTGATCAAAGTCTTGGCGATACAGTTCGATGGGGGCGTCGGGGTCGCGCACGTCGAAGATTACAAATCGTCCACCCTGCAAGTCCGCAGCACCATTCACCGTCGACCCGTCTGGGATTCCGTCTTCATTGAGATCGATCGGTTGGTCATACGCTACGGCCAGCAGGTCGCCTACTGCCTGCGGTCCGCCGGGGTGCAGGAAGTCGGTGTCGGTCTCCACATTGGTGATTCGGTCCGAAAGCTCTGGAGGCGTGTCTTCGGTGTTGGCACTCGTCGATAGTCGGTTTGACCGAAGGCGCAGCCCAAATGGGTCTCGGCTGTCCATCGTGACGGTGACGACCCGGCCGCGGACCGTAAGGTCGGTAAGCGAGAAGTGTCTGTCCCCGTTCAGGGTCAAGAACAAGTGGGGGGTGCCATCCGCGGCGTCGTAGCGGGTGATTCCCTGCCAGTGACTCGCGTTGCCAGCAGGAAAGCCAGGAATGTCGGCGGCATTGGTAGGGTCGAAGGCGTTAGAGGCTGAGTTGCTTCCGTCGCTTACATCCGCCACGCCCATATGGAAACCAAGCACTTCGCCGTGGTGCTTAAGGTTGGCGAACTGGGTGACCAGATTGGGAGCACAGACATTGCTCTGCGCGGGCAGGTCTACGGGTGAATCGGTGTCGGTGTCGGTATCTGTGTCTGTGTCTGTGTCTGTGTCTGTGTCTGTGTCTGTGTCTGTCTCTGTATCTGTGTCTGTGTCTGTATCTGTATCTGTATCTGTGTCGGTGTCGGTGTCGATGTCGGTGCCGGTGCCGGTGTCCGTGTCCTCCGGGGACGAGTCGTCCGTGCATGCGGTCATCCCGAGTGCGACGGCGAGTAGGAGGGTATTCGGAATGCGATAAGGTGAGCGTGCGGACATCTGTAGATTTCCCTTTTGTCCGGTGTTTGTCTTGCCGGACGAACGGCGTCCTAGCACATGGACGGGGGGCAGACGGGGGGCCGTCAATGAACAGACACGCTTGAGTTCGAACGGTCCGCCAAACCCATCGACGGGCGCGTCCTTCTCCAAGCCGGGGCCGAAGTTGTCTTGGCCCATCGGCGCGAAAATACAGCGCGCAGATTGCGCATGCGTATCTTCGGGCGACCCTCCACATTCCAAAAATTAAATATCCGAGTCTGCTGGACCCGTCATCGTCATTGGCATGAACGGGTCAGCCGCGTCGTTGGTGGTGCACGAACTATTAAATCGAACCGCAAGAATATATGGCTCGATTCGGGACGAGAATAATGACCAGAAGGTAGGCGACCTGCGTTGGATCGCGGCGGAGCGAACGGATAAGTGAATCCAGCGCCCTTCGCTCCGTACCGCGGGCGGCCGACTTGCGTAGCGAGAGCCGCGAATCGATCGCCGGCGCCGATTCTGCCCAGCGCGGACAGCGCTGTGGCGCCCCGTGCCCCCCCGAACAGGGCACGGGCCCACCCCGAGTCGCACGTGACGGACCCACAGCGGTGTGCTGCGCATACGGCGACGGGCGGTGCTCGGGCGGCCGAGGTGTCGAGGCCGTCGAGGATGCGCAGCGTGGCTCGCGGCCAGAGCGCCAATCAGGTGACTTGCGTGGTCGGACCGAGGGTGGCCAGGCAGGCCGCGGCGTGGGCTAGAAGCCAGGAGTGAGCTGGGCTTACCTTGTGTCCGACGCAGGACGACGCCCCCGTCGTGGACCGGCGGCAAACCGATGGGAGACTACCTGATTGGCGCTCTAGGGAACGGCCCGCAGGGTCATCCGCCCCCCGCAGGTGGGACAGCGCCATCCGTCGACCGCGAACACCCGCCACAGCAGCTCCGCCCAGGTCAGGTACCGGGCACTGCGACAAGGTGTCGACCCGTTCGATAGGGGTGCCCGGTGCGTAGGATCCGACGCGGGCGGAGTTGACACGACCTCCCGGCGCCAGGCGGAGCGGCCAGCGAGCACGCCATGGGTTTGCACTAGGTGAGCACGCGGTGGCGGGACCAAGGCCGCGAGACGCTCGACGAGCTCAAGCGGGGTGAACGTCACTCCGGCGGTGCCATCGGCCCACGGACGCTTGACCGTCACCCGGATGAGGCCGGCCGGTGTCTCCGACCGTCGGGCTCGAACCAGAGCCGGGCGAGCCAGATACCGGCACAGGCGCTCGCGGCCTCCGGCGTCTCGACCGCCGACAGTCACCCCGCCGTGCAGGGTGTAGCCTCCCCAGCCTGCACACCGGGGAGGGGCGCAGGTCGCCTTTCAATTATGGTTGTTCGCGATGTTAAGAGCGGCCGTTGCACAGGAGATCGTCTTTCGCGGCT
>JBLHSN010000087.1:0-18326 GCA_047626195.1 Myxococcota bacterium | reverse complement strand
ATTGCTACCTCGCAGATGACGTTCCATGACAGCGCATTGACCCGCGAGACCTATACAAACCCGATGCACAAGGCAGCCAGCCACACGGCAGCGCCTGCACATGCTAATCACCCCCCGGAGACATCCCAATGACCCTACGTTCTGCACTGCTCCCGCTCGCACTTGTTCTTGGCACCATGGCCTGTGACAAGGATGACACCGACGACACCGAAGTAGGTACCGACATGGGTACTGATGCCGGCGTCGATCCCACCAGCATTACCGGAATTGCCGCCGGCGACGCTCGCTTCTCGATCTTGGTCGATGCCGCTGTCCGCGCCGGACTTGACGGCGTCCTCGCCGCTCCTGGCACCTACACCATCTTCGCACCAACCAACGATGCCTTCGAAGCCCTCTTCGACGCCATTCCTGATGTCGACAGCGTCGACGACCTCCCCGTTCCGTCGCTGACCGCCATTCTCACCTACCACGGTCTCACGACCGAAGAGTTCGCCGCAGATCTCGGTGACCTCGGCGGAACCGTCGACACCCTGTCCGGCTTCACCATGTTCGTCAACGCTGGCGACTCCGTCATGGTGAACCAGGCAACCGTCATTGAAGCCGACATCGATGCGAGCAATGGTGTCATTCACGCCATCGACAGCGTCCTCCTTCCGCCCACCATGGCGCAGGCTGCTGGCCTCGCCGGCCTGACCGGACTCATCACGGCCATCGAGGCCTCCAGCCCCGGTACCCAGGCACTCTTCAGCGCCGGCCCGACCGATGACCCGATCACCGTCTTCGCACCAAACAACGCCGCATTCACCGCTGCTGCAGACATCACTGCTGGCTTCGAAGCTGCCGACTTTGACGCCGTTCTCGCCTACCATGCCGTCGCAGGCGCCGTCGCGTCCACCGCCATCCCAGCAATCGGCTCCTCCTTGCTGACCAACAGCGCCGGCCAAAACGTCTCCATCGTGTTTGACACGACTGACGGCGTGTTCGCCAACGACTCCGAAGTCATCCTCGCCGACATCAAGGTCGTTGGTGGCACCATCCACGTTGTAGACTCGGTTCTCTTGCCGCCGACCATCGTTGACCTCGCCACCTACGCCGGCCTCTCCAGCCTGCTCGACACCGTCGCGATTGCCGACGCTGACGCATCCAACCCGATGATTGGCGCGACCCTGAGCGGAGCAGGTACGTTCACCGTATTCGCACCGACCAACGGCGCGTTCACCGCAGCAGCAGCAACCGTGGCAACCCTCTCCGATGCGCAGATTGGAACCGTCTTGACCTACCACGTCATCAACGGCGCAGCGCCAATCCTCAGCACCGACCTCGTGGCCGGCACCGAAACCACCCTCCAAGGTGAAGGTGTCACCATCGCTCTTGATGGTGGTGCAACTGTCAACGGCAACGCCGTGGTCATTGCGGACGTCGTCGCTACCAACGGTGTCGTTCACGTCATCGACGGTGTCCTCGTGCCGCCCAGCTTCCTTCAGTAGTCTCCGGTAAGGGATGGTCTCATCCCAGTGGGCCGGCTGTTCGCGAGACAGTCGGCCCACGCCTGTTTGTGCGCTAGGCTGCGTACATGACTCGCCCTGCTACTCTCGCCTGCCTACTCGTGAGCGGACTCGACGCCTTGCAGCTGATCGTGCGTCCATGGGAGACCGCACGACTCGGTGCTCTAGGCGGAGCGATTCTCTACGCAGTTGCAGCCGCACTCATCGCTCGGAATCAGTCCGCAGGCATCTGGCTCGCGCGGCTCATCCCCGCGATTCCTACCGCAATCATCTTCAGCAATGCGTTCGGCGGCACGCTGCCGGACCCGTGGATGGTCGGCATCTACTTCGTACAGCTCGTCGCTGCGTACGACGCTTGGAGCCCTATTCTGGAGCGTCCGCGGGCCTAAGGACCTTGCCTGCGACCAACGTCTTGCGTACCCACTGGTAGGTTCGCTGGTCTAGGTCTTTCTTCGCATCACTGCGGCGACGGAAGCTACCCATGATGAGGCCCATGCGGTGGTTTTTACCCATGGCCTCGGCATTACGTCCTAAGAACGACCAATACAGTGGGGTAATAGGACAGGTCTTCTTCGGGTGGAACGCACAGCCCTTGCAATAGTCGCTCATCTTGTGGATGTAGTTCGACCCCGACACGTACGGCTTGGTCGTCATAACGCCGCCCACCGCGAAGGTGCCCATGGCTAGAACATTCGGCTCTACGACCCAGTCAAATGCGTCATCGTAGGCGACCCAGAACCAATCTGTGAGCTGCCTGGGAGACACGTCCAGCAGACGGGCGATGTTCGACAGCACCATAAGGCGGGTAATGTGATGGCTGTGACCGGTTGCCCAGACCGTCTCGGTAGAGGTATCTAAGCAGGCCAGACCGGACGGCGCTCCTTCCCAGTATGTAGGGGGAAGGTCCATATCACCGTCGAGAACAGTGGGTTGCGCGCCGTCGTCCACGCCGCTGGTCGGATGCTCAAAGGGTAAGCCTGTGAACGCGGGGTCTTTCGGTAGGACTCGGAAGCCATCGGTCACTTCATGGACATGATGCACGAACTCACGCCACCCCAAGACCTGGCGAATAAAGCCTTCCTTACTATTCAACGGGATGTCGAGCGCTTCCACATCCTCGACAACCTGCTGCGGAAGTACCCGGTGCAGGTTCAATAGCGGCGAGATGCGTGTGTGAAACAGTGTCGCCGACTTCGTACTCATGGCGTCTTCGTACGGTCCAAAATCCGTCATGCAGCAGTCTTTGGCCCACTGCCACCAACGCTCGGCGTCTACTCGAGTCGCAGCAATTGCCGCGAGGTCGAGCGTTCCTGGGTGGTCCTTCAGCACGCCAGATATCAGCATCTCTCCCACTTCAAGGGTAATGGCGTTGGGGTCAAACCGGGGTAGTTCCGGCGCTTCTGGAGTGCCATCCCACCGCTCGCGGTTGTCACCATCGAAGCTGAACTGCCCCCCAGCCGGCGAGCCGTCGTCCATCAACACACCGGTCTTGCGGCGAACAAATCGGTAGAAGGCATCCATTCGGAACTGGGTCTTTCCAGCGCTCGCACGAAAGTCTTCGGAGGACGTCAGCCAGCCTTCGTGGTCAACCCAAGACAGCAGCCCGTCGGTAACCAGAGGGGCTAGCTCGGCACGAAGCTCGCGTTCCGCTGGCCGCATGCACACCAAGGTCCCATGCTCCGTCGCAGCCGCGGTCAACTGCGTTGCGTAGTCGTCTTCGCCGGCCCGGTAGTCGACCGCCACGCCACGTTCAGCCTGCTCCAGTGCAAAGTGGCGCATATTCGTCAGCAATAAGGCGAGTTTCTGCTTGTGGTACGGGCGACGACGCGGCTTCGCCAGCGACTCCACCAGCACAATGCCCACGTCCGCGGGCTCAGCATCCGCCAGGGGGCCAATCCGGTCCGTCAACTGGTCATAGGGAACGTACACCCATCGGCGTTCGCCGACCTTGGGTTGTAAAGCGGCCAGGGCCTGTCGGAACTGCTTCATGGGTCTACCTTGCGAATACGAATGGGACCTTTTGCAGTGGATGGATCCACAACACGGCCTTTCTGGGTGATGACCACGCGTCCGGCTGCGACCAGCCTGCGGGCCGCACGACGTGCTCGCTCCATCAGCGGATGCCACTCCTCGGTTACAGCGCGGGCCGCCTCAGACGGGCAGATGGTGGCATTACGGGACCGCTCATCCAACAGGCGAAGTACTGCGTCTTCCAGCTCACGGTCCAACTTGGTGGGCTTGTGACGCCGGCAACCAGCCGAGCAGTATTTAGGAACCACTCCGCGCGACGTCCACGACGCCCGAGGCTCCATCACCCGACCACACGATGCACATGTCACCACCCTGCCCCCATGTCTCAGCATATCGAGGAATCGCGGCCTCGAGGCGCAGCACAGTGTCGTCGGGGTGCCAGCGATTGTTGCGGGGGGATTACGCCTTTTCGCGGGCTTCTTGGTCTTTCTGGGCCTGAACGTCCGCTTGTCGCTCGGAGGACGAGGCCAACAATTCGCGGACTGCCGGTAAGATATCGAACACCGACTCTGGGCAATAGCCGTCAGGCAAAGGTGCAGGAGCGACTTCAACCAACTCGCTACGAACCACATTGCCCGCCGTCATGAACACTTCTGCGTAGACATTGGTCAGACGCGTCTGGGTGCGCCCATCCGCAGACAGCGCGTACTCATTGCGCCAGCATCCCGTCACTAACAGCGTGCGGTCTACGCACGTCAGTACCGCCGGACTGTGCTCATGACCCACAATCCAAAGTTTAGGTGCACGTTCACCAGCCATCCACCCTTGGTATCGCTCGCGAACGGACAGGTTCATGTCACCGCTTCGCCAGCGGTACATGACTTCCTTAAACAGCGTCCAGCTAATCTGGGTCATGGGGTCATGCGCACCCCAAGCTGAGCGTAGCCGCTCCCCTGTCCAATACCGCCAGTAGGACGACAGGATGAGCTCTTTGACTTCTGGAAGTAGTGCAAGAACCCGGTCGCGCGGCTTGAGCCGGTCCACATGGTACAGCGTCGGCTGCATAGGCATGGCGACGTCTAACAGAGCAACAGATCCCCATGGATACGCAATGACGTCCCGCCCGTCGTACTTTATGAACGGTTGGGCCGGGTCCATACGAAACAAGCTGTCCCCTTGGCTCCCATGCTCAATGCGTACATCTCCGGTGGTGTAGGCCCATGGGTGCACGAAGACCCGACCCGGGGCACGAAGCCACAGCGCCAAATCCTGTTGGACTCCAATGAACAGCAGCTCGGGGTCGTGGTTTCCAACCACAAAGTGAACACTACGCCGCGGTTGCTGCAACCGGTCAGCGAGGCCATTTAGAAAACCCGAGTGCGCCTGAGCGATGCGGGCGAACTTGCGGCGAGCGATGTTCAAGTCGACGTGGTGGGTGTACTTCCCATCTACCGAAGTCTTGAGGAAATCGAAGGTATCCCCGTTGAAAACGAAGACGACCTCGATGGCATCGTACGGTGCATCGTCGTAGCGGGCGAGCACCTCAATGACGGACTCGGACTGTGGAAAGTCATCACTGACCCCACCGGTCCCCATCTCGAGATCGGACAAGACGACAAGCAGGCGGTCGGCTGCCGACGGACAGAGACGTTCTTTGATCCAGAGGTTCATGGCGGTACGCGTAATTCAAAGCTCGAAACCTGTCGCTACGTGAGTGAAGCCCTCCTGTCAGCCCGCTTTCAAGTTGAACAAGTCGGCGATAACTGGACAGCAGCCGAACAGCGGCTACACGGGGCCCGAGGTGACTGGTGACAACAAATGTTCCGCAACTATCGATGGGTATGGTCAGCCAAGCCACCGGAATACCGGCAGATACGATTCGAACCTGGGAACGCCGCTACTGTGTGGTCACGCCAACACGAGACACACGCGGGCGTCGTCTGTACTCGGCAGCACAGGTTGAGCGACTTCGGACCATAGCGGCGCTCGCAGAGCGTGGTGACAGAGTCGCCGATATTGCCGACCTATCGCAAGAAATACTCGGACGAAGACTCGCTATGTCGCTGCGGCCGACCGAGCAGGTTCACGTCGGTGAAATCGCGGTCTGCCTTGTGCACCCAACTTGGAGCGGCACCCTCGATGGACCGGTTTCAGCCGGTACCGTACGCGTGGTGCAAACGACTCGAGACGCCGAGGCTGTAACGGCCACCACTGTCCCCGTACAAGTGCTCGTTGCCGACTTGGACCTTCTCGGGAATGAGCCTGTGGCGGCCCTGCGCAAACTCCGTAAAAAGCTGAGCCCAGAAAAAGTAGTCATAACCTACCATTTTGCTTCTCGCGGCACGCTGGAACCTCTGGAGGCCGACAGAACAATCAAGGGGTCTCGCCCTCCGCTGGAAGTTCGCGAACTGCTTGGCGGACTCGCTACCCCCCGTCTCGTCGACAGCCCATCCGACGTGGCGCCCCGAGTATTCTCTGATTCACAACTTGAACAGCTTCTGAACATTAGGTCTCGCATCCAGTGTGAATGTCCGAATCACCTGGCTGGGTTGGTGATCGCCATGCAAGCATTCGAGCGGTACAGCGAAGGCTGCGAGAGCGAGGGTGAACAAAATACCGGGCTCCATGCAGGTCTTACGGTCGAGTCCGGCGCGATACGAGGACGCTTAGAGGCGATGCTGATTCAAGTCTGCGAAGACGATGGAATTGACTGGAAACGTCTCGGCTAGTCTTCCTGTTGAAATACCGGTTGAATACCTTCCGAACATGCTGTAAATGTTCAGACCGTGTTCAACCTGGAGTGAATCATGAGTCTCCCCGATCTTACAATCGGTCAATTCGACCTCGTCTACAACATGCTGAGCCTCGCCATTGCCGCGATGCTAGCCTCCTTCGCGTTTTTCGTGATGGCTAGGCAACAGTTGGCCCCCAAATACCGACCTGCGATGATCATGTCGTCCTTGGTCGTTGGCATTGCCGGCTACCACTACTGGCGAATCTTCAACAGCTGGGAAGGCGCCTTTGAGCTCTCTACTGCCGGAATGTACGTCGCTAGTGGCGAGCCCTTCAACGACGCTTACCGCTACGTCGACTGGCTGCTTACCGTTCCACTACTCGTCGCCGAGCTGGTTGCGGTTCTGACTCTGCCGAAGGGCCGTCGTGGCTCGCTCATGGGCCGTCTTATCATTGCCTCCGCACTGATGATTGGTCTGGGCTACCCCGGCGAAGTCGCAACCGACGCCACGATGCGCGTTGTCTGGGCCGTCGCCAGCACCATCCCATTCACCTACATTCTGTACGTCCTTTGGGTCGAGCTCACTAATGCTGCCGCTAGCGAAGATCCCGAGACTCAAATCTTGCTTCGCAACACGAAGCTCCTCCTTATCCTCACCTGGGGCTTCTACCCCATTGCTTACGCACTCCCTCTCCTGGGTATTGGCGGAGCGGCTTCGGTCGTGGCACTGCAGGTCGGCTACAGCGTCTGCGACATCGCAGCGAAGTGCGGATACGGTGTGATGATTTACAGCATCGCCAAGTCTAGAATGGCCGCCGAAGGCATTGACATGAACAACGCTCCAGTCTCGGCTGCATCGTCCCATTGAGTTCCCTAACCCCCCACGAGACCGGCGTCTCGACGTCGGCAGAGGAGGCCAAAGTGGCCACCGATAACGACGACGTCGCAGGTAACAACCGAGCCGTCGGTTTCAGCATCCTCGGAATGGCTGCTGTCGCGGGGGCCTTGTACATCTGGGTGGTTGCAAACAGCATTCCACTCGGGTTCATCGACGCCAACGGTATCGCCGGAATCGGCGCCACCTTCGTAGTCGTCGGTGGCATCATGGTGTACTCGGGAAGAAGCAAGTAAATCGAATCGCCGCGGCACCCACTCGGTGGGGTCGTGGCGACTTTCTTATTGAGATCTGCCGCACCCTGCTCTGACCGTCCGACTACCGAGACCGTCAGATTTCGTTGCCCCTCTCAGTCCTGCGTTCCGCTGTCGCAGTCATCATCGACGCCATTGCCGCGCACTTCGAAGCGTCCGGGATGGATGTTGGCGTTACTGTCGTTGCAGTCGCCGCCAGCTTCGGTAAATCCGTCCCCGTCGTCATCTGCCTGGTCGGTGTTCTCGTCCACGTTGCCGTCACAGTCGTTGTCGATACCGTCTGCGACTTCGGGTGCGCCTGGGTAGACGTTGTCCGAATCCAGGCCTGTGCCATCCGCACAGTCACCGCCTTGGGAACCGTCCGAGCAAGCGTCTTGAACGGACTCGCAGAAGCCATCACCATCATCGTCGTACAGGCGGGTGCCTTCGTCTACGACCGAGTTGCAGTTGTTGTCGCTTCCGTCTGCTAGCTCGATAGCACCGGGACGAATCGAGGCATTTCGGTCGTCGCAATCACCCGCAATGGGGCTGTAGCCGTCGCCATCCAGGTCATCACTTCCAAGGTCGGCAACACCATCGCAGTCATTGTCGATGCCGTCACCCAGAAGCTCGGAGCGTCCTGGATTAACGGTGAAGGCACTGTCATTGCAGTCTCCTTGCTGTTCAGTGAAGCCGTCGCCGTCATCGTCGAACGCGGTCGTTCCCTCATCGATCTGGCCATCACAGTCGTTATCCCGACCATCCGCAAGCTCTGGAGCCGCGGGATTAACGCCTGGCAGGGCGTCGTCACAGTCGCCGGCACAAGACGTCCAGCCATCCGTATCGTTGTCGTACAGGGACGCTGAGCCACCGGTACAGTCATTGGCACGGACCACAACGGGTGCGAGTTGGGTGCCGTCCTGCAGAGTCAGGATGAGGTCGCCTTCCGACGACAACGTATCGGCCGCGGTGTAGCGAATGTCGAGCTCGATGGTCTGTCCAGCGGGCACGGTGACGGGCATGACCTCTTCGAGGGTGAATCCATCTCCGTCTAGGTCCGCTTCGGTAATGTCGACGGGGAGCAAGCTGTCATTGGCGACGGTGACTTCACGTACACGCGACCGGCTCTCAAGGACAGGACCAAAGTCGAGAACCGCAGGCCATCGAGCAACGTTCAGCGCCACACCGCGACCACGCACCGGCAGCTCGATTTGGCCCTCAGCCTCCCCATCACCACGAATGAGGAACGTAACGATAGCGCGAGAGTTAGCCTCGCTCGTGGGCTCAAACACGAACGGAATCTCAGCGGACTCTTGCGACGCGATGGTCACAGGGCCGCCGGTCCATGAGAAGACCTCATCATCGAGATTGAGGACGTCTACCTGGAACAAGGTACCCGCACCAAACTCGCTGGTGAGCGAAATGGTGAAGACGTGGCTATCGCCCACCGCCGCTTCCCCGACGTCTTCAAGGGCTGGGACGACAAAGCGGGATTCAAGTACGCCAATACCGGGTCCGTCGTTCGTTGTGCAGGCGGCGAGAATAACGACGCTTGTCAGTGCAAGAAAGCGGCTCATGAGCGACGCCTCCGCAGCAGTGGGAGTGCCATTAACAGCGGCATCCATGCCCACGGCGCAGGGCCCGTGTGGCAGCCACACCGCGCAGGTGCAATCGGCGGAATGCCGGTATCTGCACCAACGGTCCCGTCACAGCCTTCGTCGATGGCGCCGTCACAGTTGTTGTCGACGAAGTCGCACATCTCAACGGCGCCCGGGAAGACCCAGCTATCGTCGTCATCGCAGTCGCCCTCAGCGAGAGAGAAACCATCGCGGTCAAGGTCAGAGATGCCCTCATCTACCACACCATCACAGTCATCATCAATGCCATTATCGAGCTCTTCGGCCCCTGGACGAACCGAGGCATCACCATCATCGCAGTCGCCTTCGGCATCGGTCAGACCGTCGCCGTCGTCGTCCCAGTCATCGCCTTGGTCATCGGTAATGCCATTGCAGTCGTCGTCGCGGCCGTTGCGAACTTCAACCGCGTCGGGATTGATCTCTTCGTCATCGTCGTCGCAGTCCCCTTCTTCTTCTGTGAAGCCGTCGAGGTCATCGTCGTACGCATCAGTGCCCTCATCAATCTCACCGTCGCAGTTGTTGTCGACACCGTCCGCGACTTCGGGGGCAGACGGCTGGACGGTCGGGTCTAGGTCGTCACAGTCGCCGGCATCTGCGGTCAGGCCGTCGCCATCGGAGTCGAAGCCGCCAGCGTCCACAACGCCGTCACAGTCATCGTCGATGCCGTTGCCAGGGTACTCTGCAACATGTAGACCCACATTCGGGTTGTCGTCGTTGCAGTCGCCCTCGTCTTCACTGGCGCCATCTCGGTCGTCATCTACACACGGCGTGTCTTCATCAGTGATGCCGTCGCAGTCGGAGTCCGTGCCACTACACACTTCGCGGGCACCAGGGAAGACGCTAGGGTCTGTGTCATCACAGTCGCCTGCATCTTCGGTCCAGCCGTCGCGGTCGTCATCGTTGGCGTTGGAGTCCTCGTCGATAACACCGTCACAGTCGTTATCGATGCCATCCACCACCTCGGTCACGCCGGGTCGGATGTTTGGGTCACCGTCTGCGCAGTCGCTTCCGCCGCACAGGCCGATGGTCGCTGGGACGCCGTCACCATCTGCATCACAGACGTCTCCGCCAACACAGTCTTGGTCGATGGTGTCATACGGCGTGTCGACGGCGCCTGGGTTTACGCCACCTGCGCGGTCGTTGCAGTCGGTGGAATTGCTGACGTAGCCGCCGGGGTTGTTGCACTGGCGGACCTGCTGACCGGGGTCGCCGTAGCCGTCGTCGTCGAAGTCGTTGTACCAAATAAGTGCGTCGGTCGCGTTGTCGTCAATCGCCACATTGCAGTCGTTGTCGATACCATCACAGGTCTCTGCCAGTCCTGGGTAGCGGCGGTTGGAGCCATCATCACAGTCGCTGCTGTTGCTCACGAAGCCCGTGGGTTGTGAGCAGGCTTGGGTCTGAGTGGTGCTGTCGCCGAACTGGTCGCGGTCGGCGTCGCGGAACCACACCGGACCGATGCCATCGTCTACTTGGAAGTCACAGTCGTTGTCGATACCGTCGCACACTTCATCTAAAAGTGGGCTGCGAAGCGCGGTGGTGTCATCGCAGTCATCACTGGTGAGAACGCGGCCGCCTGGATTGGAGCAGGCCTGGGTGCTGGCGTTGGCATTTCCGCGACCATCACTGTCCAGGTCTGCGTACCAAACCTGGCCCACACCATCATCAATGCGGAAGTTACAGTCATTGTCGATGCCGTCACAGGACTCGTTCAGACCCGGGCGACGAAGTCCGGTGGTGTCGTCACAATCACCGGGTGTGGTGACGTACCCAGAGGGTTGATTGCACGAAATCAGCGTGACACTTGCGAGGCCAGAACCATCGCTGTCGCTGTCGCGGTACCAGACCGTACCTGCGCCATCGTCGACCACGTTGTTGCAGTCGTTGTCCTTATTGTCGCACACCTCAGGATTTCCGGGGAAGCGCGCCGCGTCGTTGTCGTTGCAGTCGCCAGACCGGGTGTGAAAGCCGCGTGGCTCGTCACAGGCCTGCTGGCTGTTGTTGCTATCACCGTAGTTGTCACCGTCGAAGTCACGGTAGAAGGTACTGAGTGTGCCTTCGTCTATCTGCCCGTTGCAGTTGTTATCGATGCCGTCGCAGACTTCGGTACGACCCGGGTAGGACAGGCCTTGGGAGTCATTGCAGTCGGTATTGTTGAGTACGTAGCCAGAGGGCTGGGCGCAGGCGTCGCGGAAGGAAGCGCTATTACCGAAGCTATCGCCGTCTGCGTCGCGGTAGTAGCGGCGAAAGCTAAGACCGTTGTCCGCTTGCCCATCGCAGTTGTTGTCGCGGCCATCACAGACTTCCGCGCGACCGGGGGCGTTGACGCCGTCAGCATCGTTGCAGTCGCGTAGCGACACCGGCATGTTCGGACAAGCGGCGGCGTTGTACGCGTAGGTCTCATCGCCGTCATTGTCTGGACAGCAACCGAACCGGTACATGTTCATGCGCCAGCTTGGCGAAAAGTCCCAGTCGTCATCTAGCTCTTCAACAGCGATGTAGGTGGTCGAGTTGGCAGACACCTCAAACGCGAGCTGTGGGTCGGCACCCCACCCAGGATACTGGTTTGAGTTGGCGAATTGTCCACTACAAATACTGCCGTTCGTTGCGTACAAGGCAAGCTTTAGATCGCTGCCCGCAGCGACACCCACATCCACCCACATGTTGGTGTTGGGGGAAAACAACATGGTGAAGTCATCCACACTCCGCCCCCTGTTGGAGGACGGTGCGCAGCTGTTGCTGTTGTCTTCGTTGTCGAGTGCACTGCAGTTGAAGCAGCCCACGTTGCGAGTCTGACCACACGACCAAGGCGTTGGGTCCGCAGACGCCGCCGTTGGCACCCCCACTCCAACCGCTACCGCAAATGCGGCTATTCCTGACGTCCACGTATTTGGCATGCGCATACAGACTCCACTGCCAAACGAGTCGGCCGTCCCAGTCTACCAGTTGAATTGTCCCATCGCTGAAGACTCAAATAGTGGATTGAACGGTTAGGGTACGTTTCCTGTTTGGCCTGGAGTGTCCATGCGCACCTGTCTTTCCCTCGTGACCCTGATGGCCATGGCCTGCGGCGCCCCGGACTACGAGCCACAGACACGTCGTGCCCCCATCGATACCGGCATTATCGACGATACGGGTTTGTTCGGAACGGACACCGGTCCAGACACAGACACAGGCACAGGCGAGGAACCCGATCCCGACGCAGACCCCGATGTGGATACCGACCCACCCGGGCTCAGCACAGACGTCTGCTACCTGGGTGCGGCGCGCAACAACGGTACCTGTCTGCCGACCGTGGCCCCAGCATCGCTGCCGGCAGCCTACGACTACCCACCAGCCCTCAGCGGATCGGCTCAGTACCGTGAGCCCGAACGGTACCTCGACTTGACTGTTGTGTCGGCGAGTACCCAGATTGCGCCAAACTTCGTACTGTCCGAGATCGCCTCGGCCAGCAAGGGTCGCTACGGAGTGGTCCAGCCGCACGCGATTGCGTCTCTACAGGCCGTGCGCGACGCCGTGGGAGCCCTGCGGGTGAACAGTGGCTACCGCTCACCCGACTACAATGCGGGAGTTGGCGGCGCGAGCTCGTCCCGGCACCAGTACGGCGACGGCTTCGACTTGGACCCGATCACCTCCACCTTGCCGCAGCTCGATACCTCATGTGGGAACAATGGCGCCGGATATACTCAGGTCTACGCCACACATGTCCATTGTGATTGGCGCAACGACACCGTAGACACCATGTTCTACGGCCCCGCACGTCGCAGCACACAGACGGCACGCCTACCCGAACTGCACGCGCTGATTCGCTGGCGTGGCGGAGAGCTAACGGCTCCGACCGAAGGATGGGACGAGGGAGAACCGCTCCGCGAGTGGAGTGCGTTCAGCGCCGATGGAACCGTGTTGGAGTCGGTCACTGCCGAGACCTACCTACCGCCGCTCGACGCAGTAGCCGTGGACGTCTTCGTCGGCCGCCGCCTGCAACGCCGCTTGTGGTTGGGTGCTGCTCCGGAGTAGGCGCACTTGGACTCTGACAGGGCCTCCGGTACCGTAGCGGTGGAGGTACCCATGCGAATCTGTCTGCCCATCCTGTTGGCACTCGGCGGGTGCGGCTCAACATCGGTAAGCGAGCCCACATCGACCCTAGCCACTGTCCACGTGGTCGGCTCTGACACGATGATGTCCTCACTCCTTCCTGCTTTGGCAGAAACGCACCAACGAGCCCTAGGTACGGTGCATTTCGACCTCGAAGGTGGTGGCAGCGGTGAAGGATTCACCGCACTCATCGACGGGCGTTCCGATCTGTCGGCCGCCGGTCGGCCACACACGCCAGAAGAACAGGAACGCGCTCTGGAAGCAGGTTTCTCTCTGGAAGATAGTGCATCAAAGCACGTGATTGGCGTGGATGTGCTGGCCGTGGCGGCGCATCCGAGCAACGCGCTGTCCGCCATGACCTATGACGAGGTCATCGGGGTGTTCTGCACAGGCTCTATCGACGACTGGTCCTTCCTCGGCATGCCCGAGCAACCCATTCGGGTGCTGTCGCGCGCCGAAGGGTCCGGAACTCGCGCGTTGTTCGAAGACTTCTTTTGTGGGCCCGGTGGCTTAGGCGAACATGTGCAAGTCATGCCGCTGGATGAGATTCGACTCACCCTAGAGTCCGACCCGAGCGCCCTGACTTACGTCTCCATGACCGAGCCTATTGGACGCGTAGTTGGCCTGAAGCCAGACCCGCGCGGACCGGCAGTACTGCCCAGCCAGCGAAATATCTTGCGCGGTACCTACCCGCTATTTCACGACATCATGCTGTACAGCCGCGGCGTCCCCACCGGCAATAGCGCTGACTTTTTGGTCTGGACGGCATCTCCTGCCGGTCAGGAAGTCGTCGATGAAGCCGGATTTGTGCCGCTGTTCATTCGTCCGGACCATCTGGATTCGCCTCGCCCATTGCGCGAGACCGTCCACTTCAAGACCGACACCGCTATCCTCACCCAGCGCAGCTTAGCGCGACTGACGATGCTCTCAGACGAGCTGAAGGGCCGGTCGGACACTTACGACCACATCATTCTCGAAGGCTTCACCGACTCCCAAGAACCGGACCCACTGCGCTTGTCCCGACAACGCTCTGAAGCCGTCCGAGATGCGCTGATCCCGGCCCTACCCGGAATGTACATGGAGATTATTCCGAGAGGACCTGTCACACCGCTGGCTCCGAACGAAACGGCCTACGGCCGAGAGCGCAACAGACGAGTACAAGTCTACTTAGCCGAGGAAGAAGTTGAGGTTCCCGAGGCCGCTACCGAGGACGCCGACCAAGCCGAGTAGGCCGACCCCTAGTTGCAGTATTCGGCTAGTTCCAATCGAACACCCTGTTCGACTTGGGCAGACGCAGGCTGACGGACGACTACACGGAATTCAGTGGCATTCGGGCTCGCCGGCCCAATAATCGCCAAATACCCGCTGCTCCCTGAGACCATATCCTGCCAGCCGCCGTCCGTGGTCAACAGCGTGGTCAGGGTCTGATCAGACGTCACCAGATTGACTCCGTAGGTACACTCTGACCGTACGGTTCGCATCACAACCGTCAATTCGGGTGACCGCGGACACAAACGACCGGCAACGATGTCGCCCCAATCTGCCGTGACCGGCTGGGTGCTACAAGCCGGGCAGTCCGCCACAGCTGAGACCGTGTAGGCGTCATCATCGCCAAAGAGGTTGAGCTCCCAGGAGGTAAAGCTGGCGGACATCGCTTCGAACATGAGAGGGGCTGGCCCACTGGCTAAGAGGTAGCTGTCTTCGAAGACTTCAACGCCCAGACTCGCTGGAGCATCGACCGTAACAGCGTACGTGCAGCCGGCATCGACCCGTAGTGCCACCAAGTCATCGTCTCCGCAAGCCCATCCACTCACCGACTCACCGGCACGCAGAGTAGTCTGGTCTACGGTGTCGTCTACGCCGTCCACACACGCGTCCACGTCGTCGCATACGTCATCAAAATCGACGTCAATACACACAACATCCGCGTCATCGGTATCAGGGTCGATGTCATCTGCACCGAGCGGCGGACCCGAAATCCACGGACATCCGCAGAGCAACACAACGGCGAGCAGTCCTGGAGATTGCCTCACGAAATCACCTGCTCAACAAGGACCGCCAACCCATCCAACAGCGAAGTGCTGTCATCAAAGTCGGGCGGAATGTGGATAAAAATACTCGGGGCCTGAACGTCCCGCAAGGCGGTGTACAGCCACGCGTTGCACAGGTATTGACCAGCATCCATAGACAGCACGCCACCGAGCGCCCGAGCCAGACGCTCTGCATTCAGGTCCACCGGGAGCTCTGCGGGACCAGCGCCCAGCGAGTCCGGACACATCCCGTCGACATCTGGGGTTGGCCCCGCTCGATTACGCCCTACACACTCAATGAGCACTCCCGGCCCACGATGTACGCCCATTCCCACAACCAACCGGGGCGAAATGGCACGGGCCTGCGCGACCATCAGCGGCAAGCCACGGGCGTAAGATACAGGAAGTGAGCGGCCAATGACGGTGTGCCCTAGCACCCGACGACCGTCCATTAGACGGGCCATTCGACCACTAGGATTGCTTCCGACGTCCAAGAAGGGGCCGAAACCAGTGACCAGTACAGCGGGGTGGGTGCGGTTCACGGGATGTAGCCTAGCGCGCGGAGCAGCTCAGTGTCCGTACTGCTTACCGAAGGCGGTGTATTGGGTTGTAGCTCCCGCTGAGCCTCGATCTGCCAGAGACGCAGTGCTGTCCCGTGTTCAGGACCGCCGGAATGAAGCACCTGTTCGCATGGATCTATGCCGACATCCGACAGGAAGAACTCCGAGTTATGTAGCGTGACCTTATGCCCATCCGCCTCGGTCCAAGCAAGCCAAGCGGGCTCCTTGGGCTCGGAGACAAACCGTAGTCGTACCGACGGGGCTCCAGGCCGGATAGGCGTGGGCACGCCTGCCGAAAGGTACGGTGCAAGCGACACACCATTCATATCCGGTAGGGGTAGGACTCCAAGAATGTCGAGAAGTGTAGGGGTGATGTCCGCCAGGCTCACCGTGTCACTGATCACGCTCGGGGACAGGTGTGCTGGCGCCCACAGAATAAGCGGAATGTGTGTCTGAGCCTGAAAGGTACTAGTGCCGTGGTCAATGACGCCATGCTGACCAAAGGACTCACCGTGATCGGACACCACAACCACGAGCGTCTTGTCTAGCTCCCCACGGGCATCCAGTGCTGAAAGAAGCTCTGCCAGCCCGTCATCGGCCGCGGTGACTGCCTGCTGGTACGACGTTCGTCCACTCGGAGGATTGCGAAACACCGGGTTGCGCCAAGCATGAGGCTCGAGCGTGTGGACATACGCCATCCACGGCTCACCAGGCCCACTATCCACCCAGTTCACCAAGACCGAGCCCACCTGTTGTGCGCTCGGGTGCCCAAGTTCTCCGAGCGCTCCACGCCAATGGATCGGCGGTACAACCACGTCAAATCCACGATCCAAGCCAGATAGCGTTGAACCGAGTGGACTTGCGGAGAACGACCCGGTCCGCCAACCGGCCGTCGCCAGCGCCTCGTGCAACATGGGAATGTGAGTCGGAAGGACGTCGGCATAGCCGTGCAACCCGACCCCATGCGCCATCGGGTAGCGTCCGGTCAGTAAGGTTGGAACCGTAGGTTTGGTCCAGCTGCCGGTGCTCTGGGCACGCGCAAAGACCGCCCCTTCGGAGGCCAGTCGGTCCAGGGTTGGCGTCGAATGTGACACATCTCCGCTGTACACACCCACGTGGTCCGCGCGGAGCGTATCGATCATGTACACCAAGACATTGGGCAGCTCTGCAGGCGCTCGATGTACGCGGGCTTCTCCAACTATTATCGGCGTTTTTCCACGATTGGACAGCGTGAGGGTTGTTCCGCCGCGCACGTCCCACGAGCCCGACTGCCAGGTGTCGCTCACCGTAAGTCCAGCCAACCGAACCGCGTCGCGCCGCAGCTCCAACACACCAGGGGCGTCCGATGCCGCATACAATCGCAGCTCACCGGCCTGAGCGCTCACCGGTATCTCCACGCGTCCGCCAGGATGAATCGTCCACCCAGAGCGTCGGACCTGGTGCGCATCCACAACGCCTCGGACGACTGGTGCCTCCCCTCTCTCGGCGGATGCTCGGCGAAAAGTCACGTTCAGCAGCTGTGCGGGGTCCGGGGTCTCCGGCAGCGTCACAATGAACCGTCCAAGCACAGGACGCTCATGCTCGTCGCCCCAGTTTTCACTGAGAACAGCGGTAATCGGGATGTCCACCTGAACCGTACCCGTGGGGCCTGGGACCAACGGGATTCGCAGAGTGCGCAAGTCGTGAACGGTGTCCGTCGGAACCTGCAGCGGTGACGGCAGAACCTCCATCCAGGCAGCATCTCCCGGCTTCACCGTCAGCCGAGCCACGTGGGGCAGTTCCTGACCGAGCAAAACGGGGCTTGTGTACACGCGCTGCCCCTCTCGCCGCGCCAGCCAGCTGGTCAGCTCCGAGGCCGTCCACGAAGCCAGCTCGGGACGGTGCGGTCGTTGGGGTCCTCTAGCCTGCCATCTGGCATCTAAGAGGCGCTCGATGCCCGACACGGGCGACGCAAAGGCTCTCAGCGGCAACACCGGTGCCGATTCGCTGAGCGTCGTCGGAATACACACCGATACCGGCTCAACCGATGAACAAGCGACACACAGTACGAGTGGAAGAACGCGACCCATGCAACATGCGTATCGCCGCATCCTCCCATACAGCAACTAGCGGTAGTAGCCGTTGACCTGGATGGTCACGTAGTGGGTTCCCCGGCTGTAGCCACGACATAGACTGGCATCAAACGTGCCATTCGCCTTGAGCGGGATGATGTTCGAGCCGTGTCCCTGACCGTAGTAGAAGTCCCCCGCCAGGTCGCCTTGATGGGTAATCGACACGTCGGAGAGCCGAATATTGCGGTTCCACGGTTCGTTATCCCAGGTGGTCCCGGCGACGGTGGTCCGGCCAAAGTGATGGTTGACATGGTCATCACGCGAGCTGTTGAAGGAATACAGATTCGCAACAATGGCCGAGGCGTCATCCGGCACGCTCGACACCGCTTGGTTCGTGATCGATACGCTGGCCCTGCAGGACAAGCGGATAATCTGGGGAGAATCCAGAAGTACGAGCGACGCGGTCGCCTCCAACTGGTCCGCCAAGTCGATGTAATCGTCAGACGTCAGGTAGTCCGACGAGATGCTGTCGACGTCGCCTTCCAATATGCTGAAGATGTCTCCAGTGATGTAGTCCGCGGTGATGGAGTCGACGTCTGATTGGAGCGAGCCCAGCTC
>JBLHSN010000086.1:0-18366 GCA_047626195.1 Myxococcota bacterium | reverse complement strand
TCTTCCCGGGTGCCAATGAGTTGTGCGACGGCATCGACAACAACTGCTCGGGTGTGATTGACGACGACGCCGAGGATGCCCTGACCTACTACCCAGATGACGATGGCGACGGATTCGGTATCGACCGCGGCGCAGAGCGGGTCTGCGATGCCCCAGAGGGCTTCGTCACCGACAACGGCGACTGCAACGACCAGGACCTCACCATCTACCCAGGTGCACCCGAGATCTGCGACAACCGCGACAATGACTGCGACGGCGTCGTGCAGGACAACGGCACCGCCCCGTGGTTCCCAGATTCAGACGGTGATGGCATCGGCGCCATCGGAATCGCCCTCGACGCATGCGAGCCCCCAGAAGGCTTCGTCAGCGTCACCGGAGACTGCGACGACAACGACCTCACGGTCTTGCCCAGCGCCACAGAAGTGTGCGACGAGATCGACAACAACTGTGACGGCACAGTCGACGAAGGCCTGACCTCCACCTTCTACGCAGACGGTGACAATGACGGTTTCGGAAGTGCAGTAAGCGTGGAAGCCTGCGCAGCCCCCAACGGATTCACAGACCAAGACGGCGACTGCAACGACAACTCCTCTTTGGCACTGCCTGGCGGAGATGAAGTCTGCGACACCCTCGACAACAACTGCGACGGCGCGGTCGATGAAGGCCTGACCTTCACCTTCTACGCAGACGGCGATGGCGACGGATTTGGCAGCCAAGTCACTACAGTGGCCTGCACACTACCAGATGGCTTCAGCGATGTCGGTGGCGACTGCAACGATGTCTCGGCACTTGCCTTCCCCGGCGGAGATGAAGTCTGCGACACCCTCGACAACAACTGCGACGGCGCGGTCGATGAAGGCCTGACCTTCACCTTCTACGCAGACGGCGATGGCGACGGATTCGGAATCACCAACCTCACCACAACCGCTTGCAGCCTGCCCAACGGTTGGTCCGACGTCGACGGCGACTGCGACGACAGCACTCCCGAAGCCTTTCCTGGCGGCAGCGAAGTGTGCGACAACGTGGACAATGACTGCGACGGAATCGTCGACAACGACCTCCTGCTTACCTTCTACGCAGACGGTGATGGCGACGGATTCGGAATCACCAACCTCACCACAACCGCCTGCAGCCTGCCCAACGGTTGGGCCGACGTCGACGGCGACTGCAACGACGGTGCATCCGACACCTTCCCCGGTGCCGACGAAGTGTGCGATGGCGACGACAACAACTGCAACAGCGGAATCGACGAAGGACTCGACACCGACTGGTTCGTAGACGCTGACGGTGACGGGTTTGGAAACGACGACGCCGTTGAGAGCGCCTGCGAAGCCCCATCGTCGCTGTACGTAGACCAAGGCGGAGACTGTGACGACCTCGACGCCGAGTTCAACCCGGGTGCCCTCGACCTGTGCGACGACATCGACCGGAACTGTGACGGCATCGTGGCCAATGACACGGATGAAGACGGCCTTTCTGACGCTGCTTGCGGCGGATCCGACTGCAATGATGACGACCCCGAACTTCCGGTCGACGGCTCGTGCGCAGACGGCGATACCTGCCTGGCGATTCGTCAGAGCGACCCCAACGCGCCCTCCGGGACCTACCTCATCGACCCCGACCTCGACGGTCCGATGGAGCCTCTCGAGATCAGCTGTGACCTCGAGAACGACGGCGGTGGCTGGACCATGGTTATGGTTGTCGACGACCTCGGTGGCAACAATCAGGTATACGGCGAGACCGCAGGCTTCCAGCGTCGGGACTTCTTCGACCTGTTCGGCCACACCCGCTTCACCGACGCCACTTGGACCTACGACGCACTCACCGAGACCGTCAGCGACGGCACGAGCGGCCTGGTCTGGGGCGTGGACCAAGGCGGGCTAGACATCTCACTCTTCGACGGTCGCTGGACCGACGTCCGCATGACCTGCAGCCAGAACGACAACGCCGACTCCTGGCAGCACTTCGTCAGCGTCAACGACTACACCACCACCAACGGGAACTCGCTGCTGCTCGGTGCCGCTCCCAATGGCAGTTCCTACTCCGTAGACCCGACCACAAACTCTTTTGGCCTGTCGACTGTGTGGCATGACAACGAGCTGAACACAGTCAACAGCGGGCACTTCCTGTGCGACACCACCAACTCGGGCAACGGCACCTCGCAGTTTGGCTTCTGCTACACAAACCACCTGTCGAACCCGAACAGCAGTGACTTCGGCGACAGCATTGTGTCCCTGGCGTTCGGCACCTCAGGCCTATCCGGAGACGGCTGGACCCATGGCTTCACTCTGGAATGCGGACGCATGGGTCGCGACGCGCAGCAGAATAACGGCAGCTACGCGATCTGGGTTCGGTGAGGCGGCTGGGCGTATCAGACAGAGCACGCGGGTATACAGGTCGGTTCTAAACTCGCCTATGTGCCCATTTGACAAGCGTACTGGATGCGGTTGAATCCTGAAGCCAATCAATCGCTTAAAGATCAGCTTACCCCTTTGCTTCGGCGTCTTATTTTTTGCAATTTTGGCATAAAACGTCTACTCTGGAACCCACACCGTTCTGGGGAAACATCATGCTTACGATACTCTTGTCTTTACTACTTCCGACCGCTGTTGCCGCGGACACCAACGGAGACGGATGCGTCGACAGCTTCTTTGATGCCAACAGCGCCTGCGTAGCCACCACAGCGTCACTCGATGCCAGCGTTGTAGTGGAGGCCAACAGTGTCATTCGTGACTACGCAACAATTGGCGCGGACACCACCATCGCCTCTGACGTCTATGTCGGGGCGCGTGCGATGATCACCGGGCGCGTGTCCGCAGTAGGCACTCTTAGTGTGCAAGCCAACACCCACATTGGCCGTTCTGTGACCATTGGTGCCGACCACATCATTGGCGCGGACAACTCCATCGGCCGTTCGGTCACCATCGGCGCCCGCATTGAGACCGGAGCCACGGTCGCACTTGGATACGCTGACATTGTGGGCGATGACGTCTTCTTGGGAGCCGGAACGGTCGTCGGTAACCGGGCTCAGATCGGCAACAACACCACTGTCGAGTCCGGAACTGTGCTCGCTCGCAGCGTGACCATCTTGGACTCCGCCTCCTCCGCGTCCATTGGCGGCATCATCGGGCCAGACGTGCAAATCGGAGCGAATGCAGACATCTCAAACACTGCGCGCATCCGAAAGCGTGCCATGTTGGGAGACAATGTGACCGTGCTCGGCAATGTCCGAATTGCCCGTGATGTACAAATCGGGGACGGCGCTACCATCGGGGCCAACGTCAAAATCACCGCCGGAGCACAGGTCACCGCAAACAGTAATGTTCCAGATGGCGCAGTCGTCACCCGTGATGAAGTGTTCGACAATGCCGCTGGAAGCTTCGTGGGAGGGTCGTTGGTTTCACAGGCGGAACAGTCCCAACTCAACCAGTGGGTCGGCGACACCGATGCGAACTGGGAGCTCTGCTACAAGCGGACAGTAGACGGCGCCAGCGCGGCTGCGTTTCACAGTGGCTGCGACAGCTACGCGGGAACCATCACGGTTGCACTCAGCGGAGGCAAGAAGTTTGGCGGGTACACCCCACTCTCTTGGGTCGGGGGCAATTACTATAAAACCGAGCCCGGTCAGCAGTCCTTCCTGTTCTCTCTGACGAACAATCATCGCCACTCACTGACCAGCACCAACCATCACATCTACGTCCGAACCGCGTACGGTCCGACATTCGGCGGCGGACATGACCTGCGGCTATTCGGCGACGGCTTTTCCGGATACTGCAACATCGGCCACACGTACGCTTGCCGCGTGAGTTCATACACGAGCTCGACATGCAGGGTCGACTTCTGTGGGACAAACGGCAGCTTCACGGTGAACGAGGTCGAGGTCTACGGGCGATTGTAGGAACCAGCGGTGCCAGACACCCTCCCCGGCTTCCAATCGCATTGCACTTGCGAAGTGGGCGCTGGGGTGGCTTGGGGCCGTCGGCTAGACTGCGCTCCATGGTGGCACACTCGTGACGTAGCGTTCGAGAGTCACTAGAGCTGGTCGTGTACGCCAAGGCCCACATGCCAGCTTCGACCCTCGTAGACCTGAGCAGCAATGGCGGCATCGGTGAGGACGCGCGCACCAAGTGTCCACACCCAGTCCGCCTTACGCGGGCGAATCGGTAGGAATCCCACCGCAATCATGGCGTGCCGTAGCGTGGAACCAGCCGGCGCCAGGGCTGACAGACTCGTAGCACCGAGGCCGTGCAGCACGCTGCAAGCGCGACTCACAAGGGCCATCGTCGCTCGACGGTCTGACGGATCACTCACGAGGAAATCCATCAGAAACCCAGCACGCCCGCCACCATCTGGCAAGCGAACCACAGCGAGACCGACCAACTCTCCGGCCCTTCGCAACGTCACGAAAGTGTAGGTGAACTGCGGCCGCTCAACGTAGCGCCAGGCCAGGTGCTGTGGGGTGGCTTCAATGTGAATACCCGGCTGAGCGTTCACAGCCTCACACAGGGGTTGAAGGTCTGTAGGGAGGGTATCGGTCTGTGCGACCTCCGCCTTACCAGCAGACAGGGTTGAGACCCCTCGCTCAAGCCAGCCTCGCGCGGTGGCCAAGCCAACAGCGGCGGCGGCACTCGCTCCTTCCAATGGGCCCAGGCGATTCCTCACCCCAGCCGGCGGCTCCCCAATCATCCACAAGCGTGGCTGCGGATTGACCGGAACGCGTCCCAAACGCTTGTAGTAGGCGTGCGAAGACTGCTCATTGGGCAAGCCGTACACCACGGAGATGCCGTCTTCTGCAAGCCGCTGGTACAGCTCCTTAGCGAGCCGAGTGAAGATGCCCCGCCGCCCGTAGTCGGGATGCGTGGCCGTATCGACGGTAATCCCCCACGTGAGCCGCTGACCATCAACGCGCATGTGTTGAAGGTAGACAGCAGACTGACCCACACAGCGGTCACCATCCCAGGCAAGCTGAGCGTAGACCTTGTGACCTTCTCCAGTGAACAGCCAGTGCCACCGGTCCACATTGAACGGAGAGGCTGCAGCGGCGTTCACCAGGTCGGCAATCGCGCGTTCATCACCCTTTTGGTATGGGCGAGTTTTCCAGGCTTTCACAGCAGTCTCCACGGCGACTTTGAGCGGTATCCTACCCGTTCTGCGAGTGCAGCCGCATGCCGTGCAGTTCGAAAAAGGTCTCATCGGTGTGTCGCACACCTCCAGCGGATCTCTGGAATGCGTTAATGCCGCCCGGCGCAACACCGCGCAACATCGGTCCCCCGCTTCTCGTCGGAGCGCGGCGACTCCTGGAGACGTCATGAGCGAAGAAGCTGACTACGTATTTGAGGCCCCACAACTCTCGGACGTAGAGACCCTGCGCCACAGTACTGCCCACTTATTGGCCAGTGCCATCGAGTCGCTGTACCCGGGCACCAAGTTCGCCAATGGTCCACACATCGACCACGGTTTTTACTACGATATGGCCATTGCTGGTGATCTGGGCGAAGACGACCTGGAGCGCATCGAAGCCGAGATGAAGGTCATCGCGAAGGGAAACCACCAGTTCCGCTACTCCAGCAAGACCAAAGAAGAGGCGATTGCCTGGGCCAACGAGACCGGTCAGCCGTACAAGGTTGAGCTCATCGAGAAGTTGGACGTGCCCGAGTACCGCTTCTACACACACGGCACCTTCACCGACATGTGTCAGGGTCCGCACGTTCGCTACTCGAAGAAGATCAAGCACTACAAGCTGACCAAGGTCGCGGGTGCCTACTTGTGGGGCAATGAAAAGCGCGAGATGCTCACCCGCGTCTACGGCGTGGCGTTCCAGACCAAGGACGAGCTGCTCGCCCACCTCGAACAGCTGGCAGAAGCCAAGAAGCGTGACCATCGCGTCATTGGCAAAGAGATGGAGCTGTTCAAGATTGACAGCGACTACGGCGGCGGCCTGGTGTTGTGGATGCCGAACGGTGCCTTCATCCGCACGATGATTGAAGACTTCTGGCGCAAGGCGCACATTGAGGCTGGCTACAGCTTCATTTTCTCCCCACACATTGCCAAGCGCAGCATGTGGGACAAGTCGGGGCACACCACCCATTACTCGGACTCAATGTACCGCCCGATGGAAGTCGAAGACGACCTGTACCAGCTCAAGCCCATGAACTGCCCGTTCCACATCGGCGCGTTCGATACCCGTCGGCGCAGCTATCGTGAACTTCCCGTTCGCTACTGTGAGCTCGGAACGGTGTACCGCTACGAACGTAGTGGCGCTCTGCACGGTCTGATGCGTGTCCGTGGGTTCACTCAGGATGACGCGCACATCTTCTGCACACAGGACCAGCTTGAAGCCGAGCTCGGCTCCTGCCTCGACATCGCACAGCTGATGTACAAGACCTTTGGATTCCCCAACTACCAGGTCGAGCTGTCGGTCCGTGACGACGATGACCGCGAGAAGTACCTGGGTTCAGACGAGATCTGGGACCTCGCCGAAAACACCTTGGCAAAAGTCTTGGACGACCGTGGCATCCCCTACAAGCGCGTGAGCGGAGAAGCCGCCTTCTACGGTCCGAAGATTGACGTGAAGGTGGTCGATGCCATCGACCGCGTCTGGCAGCTGACCACCGTTCAGCTCGACTTCAACCTGCCAGAGCGCTTCGACCTTGGCTACACCGGTGCAGACAACGACAGCCACCGTCCCATCATGATTCACCGCGCACTGCTCGGCTCCATCGAACGGTTCTTCGGCATCTTGATTGAGCACTACGCAGGCAACTTCCCGGTGTGGCTCGCACCAACACAGGTCCGCGTGCTGCCCCTGTCCGAGAAGTTCACCGACTACGCCAACGAAGTGAAGGCCGCTCTCACTTCAGCTGGCCTGCGCGCAGACGTCGACGACGACAGCGAGAAGCTCGGCTACCGCATCCGCCGCGCGGAGATGGACAAAGTTCCGTACTCAGTCGTGGTCGGTGGGCGCGAAGCCGAGAACGGAACGGTTGGCGTGCGTAAGCGCAAAGAAGGCGACCAAGGAGCCATGCCTCTGGCCGATTTTATCGCCCGGGTTGCCCAGGAAGACGCCGACAAGACCCAGTAGTTCGCGGGTTCTAGCGGAGCCGGCGTACCTGCCGGTCCATCACAACGAGCTCGCCCGCTACACCCCAGGTGTGGCGAGCGCGCTCGTTTGACGCTGGGGACCACGCTGCCACAATGTGCTCTTCCAATCGGTTCGCCCTGACGTCGATGAGCTCGTACAGACGCATGCCGTAGCCGTAGCGGACCGAACAGTCTTGCCCGACGCGGTACCATCGCCCTTCGACTTGAGCTGGGGCTCCAGCCATTCTTGCACCGGTCACATCAATGAGAACGGGCGAGTCGAGGCCTGTCCACGGCCCCGTCAGAGCGGGTGCGGTCGCGGCGAAGAGGTTGTCGTTGGCGCTCTCCACGGGGCCGTCAGTGCGAGACGTGAGCATGGCCCAGCCGTGGTTCCACGGGAAGACAGCGGTGTCGACGAACGGCCCTTCGGCAAGGACTGCGTGCTTCTCCCACTGAAGCGGAAACGCGACGCAGCGGTACAAGGCTATTTCACCGGTAGCAACGCTCTCGGGGACCATCCACAGCTCGCCGTCTGCGGCAAAGACCTGCGGGAAGGACAAGTGCGTGGGCAGCTCCAGGACCACGCCCAGAACATCAAAGCGACCGTCGGCGTGTACTTCTGCCACGCACAAACGGCCCTTCAAATCGGCGTACAGCAGCTCTTCGTAGAAGACGAAGTGACGACCGTCGTGCTCGAACGGAAACGGGTCCGCCCAGAAGCGGTCCAGCGGTGGCTCGGGCCAGTGGAAGGTTCCTAGGTCAAGCGGGTCGCCACCAATGCGGAATCCAACCTGCCACTGGTCGACATGACCACGAATCGCGACTCGGTCAGCTACCCAACGACGCAGAACCCGCACGGAGTGAACCAGCGCTTCGGCCGTGTGTGGGCGAGTCTTCGCGGTGGTCGTTTCGGTGACATCCCCGTGAATGGCTGCCAGAACCAGTGGCGCCACTTTAGACTCACAGGACTGCCGGGTGCGTACGGGAGAGCGCTGGTCAGCCCTCACAGTGGCACTAGCCAGGGTGGATGGCGTACCGTCGCGCGACCGGGTGACACTCAGCTCCACGGTGCCACTGGAGCGGGCGGTCTGCCGGAGTCCGAGCAACGGAGAGGGCCACGGTTGCTGACCCAGACGAACCCGCAGGACATCTGCATTCGGTGGCGGCGCGTCTGGATGCGCCCACACCACACGACCGTTCGGCAGAGCGCTGCACACAATGCTGCGTTGTTGAACGCCGGCGGGAACCAACGCCTCTGTGAACGTCCCCGTCATCCACCGGTCGAGCCAACGACCGACGGACGGTCTCGACGACGCCGCGAGGGTCAGCCAAGTGACTTGGTAGCCCTGGGCCAACAACAGTTCCGCCAGGCTTGATGCCCAGTGGGGGACGCCAGTAGGCGGAACGACCAGGTGGAAGAACCTCATGAGCGCAGCCTCATTGGCGATAGTGGGTGATCTTCGCAGTGGAAGACGGATTGTGGGAGTTGGACGACAGCCATGTCCGCCCGTAACCCCACCGTCAACGACCAGGGTGCGGCACGTCATGAAGTACGGACGAAAACCGACCTTCCAGACCCTCCAGTCTGCTGCCGAAGAACCGCCGCTAGTGCCGCCCTCAACGCGGTTCGAAGCCCCGATCACCGCTCCTTTGCTTCATGGGATAGTACCCGCCGCTGAAGGGCTGTGATGTTGAACACACACAGCCACAACGCCACCGAGACCCAATGCGCCACTTCCTCATCGCTACCGTTCTTCTCGCGGCCACATCGGCCGTAGCGACACCCGTGCAACCCGGTGAAATGGAAGCAGCAGACCCGCAAACTGCCATGAATGAGTACGCGTTGGGCCCACGGGACGTGGTCCTCATCACCGTATTCGGCGAAGACTCTCTGTCCGGCCGTTTCGTCATCACAGACGACGGCACCCTGCGCATGCCCGAGTTGGGTACGGTCCACGTCGGTGGATTGAGCAAAGACGGTCTCGCAGCCCTGTTAGAAGAACGTCTGCGCGACGGTTACTTGCGACGACCCCAAATCACCGTTCAGGTCATGGAGCACCGTAGCCAACGGGTCGATGTGACTGGCGCTGTGAAGACGCCTGGCGAGTACTACCTACAAGGTCCGACCAGCCTGCTTCAGCTTCTGAGCCGCGCTGGCGGCATTGAAAGTACAAAGAGCATCGGAGAAGTCCGGGTTCGACGCACAGATGACACCGAGCTGGTGGTAAACTACACGGAGCTTGCGAGCAGTGCTACCGGAGACGTTACCCTTCAGGCCGGAGACGTCATTCTCGTCCCCGAAGGTCAGCAAGTGTTTGTGAGTGGTGAGGTCAAGCAACCCGGAGCGTTGCTGTTCGCTGAAGGCTTGACCGTGACCCAAGCTCTTACCCGCGTGGGCGGCCCATCGGAGTTTGCTCGCTTGCGTGGTGCCTACATTTTGCGGGATGGCGACCGCATCGTCATCAATCTCAAGCGCATCTTAGACGGTCGGGACTCCACTGTGGTCATGCAGCCCGGAGACCAACTCTACCTTCGCAAGTCAGTGCTCTAGGAGGCCTCATGGGTCAAGTTGTCGTCGTTACCGGTGGAGCCGGGTACATCGGGTCCCACCTTGTTGTGGAGCTTCTGGCTGCAGGCTGCGAGGTTCACATCATCGACAGCTTGGTGCGTGGACGTCGCGAAGCCGTCGAAAGAGCCGCGAAAATTGGCGGAGCCGACGTCCCACTTCACGTCACCGACCTCAACGATACGGGCGCAATTACGCGGATATTACGGGATATCCAACCCACCACCGTCTTTCATGCAGCGGCGTTCAAATCGGTCAGTGAGAGCGTGGCCCATCCCGAGCGCTACGACCTGAACAACATCCAGGCAACCCACAGTCTGTGCCTGGCCATGGAGGCTGCGGGTGTACGCCAGGTGGTCTACGCATCGACCGGAAGCGTGTACGGAGATCGCCCTTGTGAGGCGTTTCATGAGACCGACCCAACGGCGCCCATCAACCCATACGGTTCGACCAAGCTAGGCGGAGAAGGTGTGCTTGACGCATTCTCAGCGCGAACCGGTGCTGGCGTGTCTCACATGCGCTTCTTCAATGTAGTCGGCGCCCATCCGTCCGCACAGCTCGGCGAATTTGGCGACGAGACCACCAACCTTCTGCCGATTTTGCTCGATCAGCTCTCCGGACGCCGCGATGCTGTGACCATCTTCGGCACAGATTGGGACACACACGACGGCACCTGCATCCGTGACTACGTTCACGTCTGCGACATCGCATCGGCGTTGGTAGCGGCAATGAATGGCCGTCCAGGAGCTACCGATACCCGAATTTTCAACGTGGGCACGGGCATCGGAACCTCGGTCAGCGACCTGATTGCGGCCGTCGGCAAAGCGTCTGGAAAGTCTCTCACGGTACACAATGGTCCGCGCCGCGAAGGCGACCCAGGTGTATGCGTGGCCGCCGTCCAGCGTATCCAAAATGAATTGAACTGGAAGGCTACCTTCAGCTTGGACCCAATGGTGACCTCCGCCCTGGCATGGACCCGCCAGTTGACTTCAGCCTCGTGATGGACGTTAGGGCGTGAGTCGCATCCGCCGATTCCTTAGGAGCAATGTCGCAGCGAGTGCTACCCAACAAGCCACACAGGTCTTGGCCGGTTTGGGGCTTCAGCTGTACCTGGCGAGCAAGCTCACGAAGTCTGATTTCGGCACCATCGCCTTCATCGGTTCCGTCATGGCCATGGCCATGGTGCCCGCTCAAATGCGGATCTCCCAGCTGATCGCTCGGCATGTGGCTCGCAACCACGAAAGCGCCAATCTGTGGATGGCGCGCGGCCAGTGGACGACGCTCCTGCTCGCTCCAGTCGCCGCCCTCGTGGCGTTTACATGGGTAGGCCTTCAAGACGGCCGGCCCCTTGTGATGGTGGCCATGGCCTTTGCCATCGTCGGCATGCTGTTCAACAGCATGATGACCATACCAGACGCTATTCTCCAGGGACTGTCCAGACTTTCCCCGATTGCACCGGCATGGATTGTCGGGCGAGTCATCCTTGTGACCGCCACCATCGTAACGGTTGAACAGGGCTACACGATTGTAGGTGTCTACTTTGGGCAAGCGTTGGGTCCGATGGTGGTCCTGGTCATGTTGTACGTGGCCGTTCGTCGCACCATTGGGTCTTGGCCGCTGCGGGTACCCTTCAGCGAGTCCATTGCCCTGATTCGCGAGAGCGTTCCATTCGCCAGCGCCGCACTATTCGGCGCTGTCTACTTGCTCATAGACGTCATTCTTCTCGAGTACCTCCGGGGCGACGAAGAAGTCGCCGTCTACCGTGTGGCATCGCTGGCCGTCATCCACTTGCCAATCCTTTCGCTTGTGTTGATTCGCACCTTGTATCCAAGAATGTCCGCCCACCACGGAAAGCCATTGGTTGCCGGGGAGGAACTCAACTTCACCATTCGAATCATGATGGTTATGAGCATCCCCATGGCTGTTGGCGGCATGCTGGTCGCGGAGCCCTTGGTCACAACCCTAGTCGATGACCGCTACGCCGATGCAACACTTCCCATGTTGTGGCTGCTACCCATGGTGCCGCTTCGCTTCGTGAACAACGTCACCGGTATGACCATGAATGCGCTGGACCTTCCAGGGCTACGAGCACGCGGCATGGCCATTGCTGCGCTTAGCAACGTCATCTTAAACCTACTGTTGATCCCCGAGTATGGCGCTGTTGCAGCGGGAGCCACGACCCTCGCAGCGGATATGTTTCTGGTGGTCTATCAGGCCATTGCCGTCCGACGCGTTGCAAGCGGGGTGAACTACCTGACCGCCATCGTGCGTGTTCTGCCAGCCTTGACCGTGATGGTCGCGGTTGTGCTCGCCACACCCCAGCTCCACGTGATGCTACGAGTGACAGTCGCTGGACTGGTCTACGCCGCGGTCATTGTAGTGACCGGTGTCGTTACCCGGTCTCAGCTCGGACGACTCATGCGCACCTGACGTGCCTGGCTACGGGCGGGGTAGGTCGCCGTCTTCTTGAAAGCGTTCGACAAGTCGGGCGGTGAACACCGGGGCGTCGGGCGTGTCAATGTGGCTGTAGTCGGGAACCGCAAGCTGTGAGAGCACAGGGTCGGTCATTGCATCGACAAAGGGCATGCCCGTTCGTTGCACGAGAACGCCGGCGTACAGGGCATCTGGGTAGGTGAGGAGGTGGGTGTTGCGCTTCGTTCCAGACTCTGGCGCCGCAAACAGCAGCACAGACCCGCCACGGGCGGTGATGCCATCGATGGCCAGAACGGCAGCATCAAGCCGCTCGTCATGCTGGGCAGGACGAGCCTGAATGACGTCGGACAAGTCTGGCGGGCCCACCTCTGGGGCGGCGCCCTGGCGAGACGGAAAGCAGTATCGCTGACGGTTGGGACGAAGCTCATTGGCAACAGCTGGCGGTTCTCCACGAACAGCCGCTTTCACCAAGTCGAACATGTCCATCTCGGTGTGCAAGATGCGCAACGACGACTGAAGCGAACGGGTCGCACGCCGCTCAAGACCTCCAAACAGCGCTCGTTCTTGGTCGTACAGCGCTTGCAGGTAGCTCTGTGAGATCTGGGTGGGCCCGGGGTCGTCGACGAACCAGATCTGCGGCGTCAGCTCAACGATGAGACGGCCGGCAAAACCGTGGTCATTCAAGTAGGTGAGCACCGGAACCGGCTGCCCAGCGCTGATGGCTAGCTGGACCGCTCTCTGTCCAGTCTCCTGCTCAAAGGTCTGTAAATCTACCGCACACGCCGCACGCGATGAACCCAAAAACAGCCAGTCGTCGGGCCCTCGGTCGCTGAACTCAAGCGCCCAGAGTCCGCCGTCGTCCGTGACTGAGGCGCCATATCCTTGGCTACGCAGAGCCAGCTCCACACCCGACAGGGCAAGGGCTGCAAGGGCTGCTCCAAGCACTGCCGACCACACCCAGGGCCCGGAAGGAAGTCGATTATTCGGCGTAGTAAGTGACGGCGGCACAAGTAGGTCCTTAGAACTGAAAGTAGATGAAGGCGGCGCTATTACCGGGAGCCATGGCTACGGCGAACAACATGACCGCAAGGATTCCGACGCGAAGAGGAACAGGTACCGCCTGAACCAAGGTCTCGACTCGCATGTTGCGGAACACGTAGTGCCAGCCGACTGTGGCACCGAATACCCCCACGACAATGACCGAGGTAAGCGGATTCACAACGTCTACAGAGCCGGGTGCCCAGGTGACCATACGCACAATGAGCGCGAAGGCCGCCTCAAACGAGTTGGCTCGGAAGAACACCCACGCCAGCATGGTCGCAGACAGAGTCAAGCTCCAGCCCAACAGTCGGCCCACCGTGGTGTGGTACCACGACAGATGCCCCATCCGGCGGTCGATGACACGCTCAATCAACAGGTAGCTACCGTGTAATGCACCCCACACCACGAAGCGGAAGCCCGCCCCATGCCACAGGCCGCCGAGAAGCATGGTCAGCATTAGGTTGATGTTGGTGCGGTTAGCGCCTTTGCGGTTGCCGCCGAGCGAAATGTAGAGGTAGTCGCGAAGCCAAGACGACAGAGAGATGTGCCAGCGCTGCCAAAAATCGCTAAATCCACGTGCACCATACGGAAAATGGAAGTTGTCTGGCAGAGCGAAGCCGAAGGTCAACGCCACACCAATGGCGATGGTCGAGTAGCCGGAGAAGTCGAAGAAGATTTGTGCCGTGAAGGCCATGGTGCCGATTAGCGCTTCGCTCCCACTGACCATGGACCAGCGGTCGTAGGTAGCGGCAACAACGGACGCCATGACCCCGTCACCCAGAACGACTTTGTCGAACAGGCCGATAGTGATGAGGGCTAATCCCCAGCCAAACTGGGCACGGGTACACACACGCGGGACCGCAAGCTGCGGCAAGAAGTCGACCGCGCGGACAATGGGGCCGGCGACGAGCTGCGGGAAGAAGGTCACGAAGACCGCAAAGTCGAGAAGCGACTCCTTTGGTTCCAGCTTTCCCCGGTACACGTCAATGGTGTAGGACAGGGTTTGGAAGGTGTAGAACGAGATGCCAACCGGCAAGATCACGTTCCACATCGGCGGCGACCAGTTGACCCCAATGACGGCGAGCGACTGCTGAAAGGAGTCTAGGACAAACGTGGAATATTTGAAGTAGGACAACAGTCCTAGATTCACCGCAAGCGACGCGACAACCAGCAATTTCCGACGTGATTGCACCGTGGATTGAGCGATCTGCCGCGCCAACACGTAGTCCACGCATGTCGACAGCACGATGAGCAAAACAAACGGAGGATTCCATGCGGCATAGAACAGGTAGCTCGCCAACAACAGAAGAATCTTACGGCTCCGCCACGTTGGCAGCAGCGAATACCCGCCGCGAACCAGAACAAAGAAGAGCACAAATGTGAGCGAGTTGAAGATCATCGTCTCATTGGGTCCGTGGCACGCCGTGTAACACCCGGCAGTCGGTCGGAGTTTGTGCTTTCACCCCTCTCAACCCTTCACCCCAACGTCTTTGCATCCGAAACGTCAATAGGAGGTTGAAGACTTCCCGGCCTTGGCGACACTCATCGACTTCGGAGATCCCATGCGCACACTCACGCTCCTGCTACTCGCAACCTACGGCACCGCAGCCACCGCTATTCCTCTGGCGGCCAACGACTTCAGTACGTCACAAATCGCAGCACAGACCGACTACGTACTCGGCGCGCGCGATGTCATCGTGATTACGGTGTTCGGCGAAGCCTCCCTCTCGGGCCGCTACGTTGTCGCAGATGATGGCAGCATTCGCATGCCAGAGATTGGTCGCGTAGTCATGGCGGGCCTGACCAAAGATGGCCTAGCCGCTCACCTCGAGACACTCCTACGAGACGGCTACCTGCGAAGTCCCCAGGTCACGGTACAAATGATGGAACACCGCTCGCAGCGCGTGGATGTGACCGGCGCCGTCAAACAGCCAGGAGAGTACTTCCTGCGCGGCGAGACCACACTGCTTCAGCTACTGAGCCGTGCTGGAGGCGTTGAAGCCGATACCAGCATTGGTGAAGTTCGGGTTCGACGCGCCAACGGCGAAGAATTCACCGTGAACTACTCAGAACTCTCCAGCAACGCGACCGGCAACATGGTCCTCAATGCCGGCGACGTGGTGCTGGTCCCTGAAGGCCAACAAGTCTTTGTGGGCGGCGAAGTCAAGCAGCCAGGGGCCCTCCTCTTCGCCGACGGCCTCACCGCAACGCAGGCTCTGACCCGGGTTGGCGGACCGACCCCCCTCGCGCGACTGCGCGGCGCCTACATCTTGCGCGACGGGGAACGCCTGACCCTAAATCTCAAGCGTATCTTGGACGGCCGAGACACCAACTTGGTCCTGCAACCGGGCGACCAACTGTACCTGCGTAAGTCGGTCTTCTAAGCAGCAATAGTTGTCCGCCAACATCGGGAATCTACCGGCGAGTTGCAGCTCCGCTCTGCACACTAAAGCGTCGACGGCGTTGCTCACAACCGCCCGAATGCCCTCCCACCGCTTCACGCGATGCCGCGTCGCCTAAGCCGCCTGGGCAATGGACTCGCTGGGAGATGGGACGTCACCGTCTCCCAAGTCCATCTCTTCCAGCTGTTGCTTGCTCAGGTGCGTAGCTCGACAGATGACCATGCCTAGACCAATCACAAAGTAGGCCATCGGGAAGCTCATTGTGTTGAGCGTGGCGCTCATCAGCGCGAACGAGAGCATGCCAGCCGCGTAGCCAAACACAAGTCGCTGCAGTCGACGCGTCTTGGCACGGAACACGGCGCGGACCCCTTCGCGAGCCACCAAGAAGAAGAAGAAGGCGTGCGTAATTATGCCGTGGAACCCCAGCTCTGCAGCGATATTCAAGTACGTATTGTGAGCGATGAGGTGCGCGTTGCCGCTCGTACGGGCAATCGCGCTCTCGATGAAATGGCTCTGCCCAACACCTAGCACCATGTTCTCACGGAACAGCAGCCAAGCCGTCCGAGCGAGCTCAGCACGCTGAACCATGCTGCCGTCCGCCTCGCCGTAGTCGGAGTCCACGAGCGTGATGTACCGATCCACCATTGCGTCTGCAGACACGAAAGCGCCAATGACGAACGGAATAATCGCCAGGCCAACAATAAAAATCCAGCGACGACGCCACGAGATGAACACAATGGCCGGCGTCACCAGCACCGTGGTGATGAGGCCGGAACGCGACAGCGACTGAAGGATGTTTGCTGGCAGCAGTACGGTGAACATGATGAGCGGAATCAGCCAGTACCAACGCTTCTCTTCGGCGTACACGGCGAACACAAGCGGCGCGAAGAGCAACAGTGTCATCGCCCACATATTCGGGTCCAGGAAGGCCCCCGCATACCGTTCGTCGTACGCGGTCTCGACCGAGCTCTTGCTGAACTGAATGACCATCACGCCGAGGGCCACGATGCCCATAATACGCACAAGCCACGACAAGCTGGTGATGGGAATCAGCCGCTCAATGAGGTGCGCCATTAGGCAGACCAACACAAAGCTGACCACGGTCTGAATCTGAACCGGACCCGCCTTCCCAGCGACGGCGATGCCAAAGATCATCGACAGCGTGACAGCAAACATGCCAGGCGTGATGGGAAGCAGCTTGATCAGCTGGCGACCATCGACCACCGCCCGAACTGTCCACGCCAAGATCATGCTCAACACAGCAATCTTCGACAGGGTGAGCGGGAAGCCCGCAACGCTAATGCCGGTACGCCCAATTTCCTCCATCATGATGGAGGCGAACACCAGTGGGGCAGTGATTTCAGGCCTTGAAAGCGCGATAAATCCGAAAATTACGGCTACCAGGCCCAAGACGGGTAGGCGGGCATCAACAACGGTCAGACCGCCAATGAACACGCCAACGCCAAGAGCTAAAGCAAGGAAGCGGTAGCGCGACAACCCTCTTAACAAGCGGTCAACCGGGCTCATCCGACGGCCTTATCGTCCCCGGATTGTTCGTCCTCGGGAGCTCCATAGGGACCATACCCATACTTGTATCCGTACAGGTAGCCGTACGCGCCAGTGGCGATGGGCTCGACATCGTTGAGTACAACACCCAGGATACGCGCATTAACTTTCTTGAAGCGGTCGATGGTGTGACGCACAACACGGCGCGACACCTTGCCTGCACGAACAACAAACACCACACCGTCCGCGAGCGGAGACAACTGGATGGCTTCGGACAGCGTTGCTGACGGAGGCGTATCGACGATGACTAGGTCGTAGCGTCCTTGCAGTTCGTCGGCGAGACCGGCGAATGCGTCAGAGGCAAACAACTTGGCGGCATCCTGTCCGCGGGTACCGAGAGGCATGAAGTCCATGTCCGGCACTTCCGTGGTCTCAATGGTTCCCTCGATCGAACTCTCGCCGCGCATGATGTCGAGAACGCCACGAGTGTTGTTCTTCTGGAACACCTTGTGAACACGAGGCCGATGGTGGTCGGCGTCAATGACCAAGACGCGTCGACCGAACTGGGCGTAGGCGATGCCGATGCGTACACACATGCTGGTCTTGCCTTCCGACGCGACCGCACTGGTGACCAACAGACGCTTGACCGGCGTGCCGCTTGGATTCATCTCAAGCAACGCTCGGATGCCTCGCACCGACTCGGCAGCCAAGCTGCGCGGAGCTGTGTACGTGATGAGGTCGGCACTCGCGCCTTCTGGCACATCCACCCGAGGGACCATTCCCAAGAAGGGCGCGTCTAGGAAATTGGCGACGTCTTCCGGGTTGTTGATGGTGTCGTCCACGCTGTGGCGTAGGAAGGCCAAGCCAAACCCAGCACCCGCACCGACAAATAGACCCACAAACAAGTTTAAGAACAGATTGGGGGATGACGGCCGCTCAGGCACCCGGGCCGGCTCGCGAAGCAGCGCATTATTGAGCTGGGTCCTCGAAGACAGTGCCAACTCGTCGCTACGCAAGGCCAGGCGGCGCAGAAACGCCTCACTGCGCTCATACCCGAGACGCTTTTGATCAAACTCTGCTTGGTAGCCTTGGCGCGTGAGCATGGATTCCTGAACAAGCTCGATCTCGTCGAGCAGGCTGGTCTCCTCAGCTACAAGCAGCTCCAATCGAGCGCGCTTCGAGTCAACCGCGGACCCCACTTCACGACGCAACTCGGCGTAGATACGCTGAAGGGTCGCTTCCGACTCTTGATAGCGGCTGTGACGCTCACCGTAGCGGGCACCAATCGTGGCGTGGTCGGTTCGGGCTTCTGCATAGATGGCCGACAAAGCGAGAAGA
>JBLHSN010000085.1:0-18457 GCA_047626195.1 Myxococcota bacterium | reverse complement strand
GAGCCGCCGGACTGATCGGCGGCGAGGAATTTACCGAGATTCGCCGCATCATTCGTAGTCCCAACGGCACACCGGAACAGGAATCGTCCGTCGATGCCACCATCCCAGACGACTTTGTGGCTAATACGAGCTTTAACGCCGAGACTCCACGACATACCGGTCACAATTTAGACGTAGACGTCGAAGCCGAAGACGACGCTCTCATCATCATCACCAAGCACGAACGTGACGATGACGACCTCTCCTTGCTGGAGCTGGACCCTAACACCGAGGCAGTCGCGCACCCGGACGCAGCACGATTCCTCGCCGAAGCCGAGGAACTGGAACGCAAGGCATACGAGGAAGCTGAACAAGAGCGGAGACGTGAACTGCGTAAATCTGCGATTGCTGCGGCCCGGAACACCTCCGCCACTTCGGGACTCGCTCGCATAGGACTGACCCCTGGGTGGATAGCGGCCATACTGGTGCTATTTCTATGTGTATTGGGCGTCATGATCTTCTTTGCATTGGCGGTCATCGGGGTTCTGTAGACCCGTAAATCGAACCACGGCGCCGATTCTACACACATTATCCACGAACTGGGCATTGCCGGTACCCCCCATCGCAGCTACCCTGCGCTGCTCGGTCCCTGCACGGCGACCAGACTTACTGGAGATCCCATGAATCTATCGAAGCGCTCCCTTGTTTTCGCCCTAATGATCCTTCCGTTCGCAGTCGGCTGCCCGAAGGACGAAGTCGTTGACAGCGGCGAAGGAACGGAAGGCACCGAAGGCACCCGCGCCCCCGACTACTACGAGCCCACTGGCTTCTTCGTAGACGGTATCTTTGGCTACGATTCAGTCGCCGGCCAGATCGGTCCGTTCACCAACCCAGACAGCGAAGACCAGATCCCGACACAGGTCCTCATCACGCTGCAGGATAGCGGCGGCGACACCTGCGAAGTCCTCATCACCTCGCTCACAGTCCTCGCGGCTCCGGCCTGGATCACCACCGTCAACGACGCAGGCACCGACACCGTCTACACCGGATTCACCCTGGACGACGCCGTCACCGTACAGAGCAACTGCACCGACTACGACTTCGATCCGGACGTGTTCGGCACCGCAGACGAGCTGATCGACCGCATCGCAGCGTTCACATGGGGCCTTGGCGTCAGCCAAATTTCGGACACTACAGACCTGCCCATCGCCACAGATTTGGAAGAAGCTGTCGTCAGCGGAGCCGACCAAGCGACCTGGGACGACGAGTTCGCTCCGTACGTCCTCGGTGGTGGCTTCTTCGTCCAGCAGGGCGCGGAAGACCCGGGTCAGTTCGTAAACTTCAACTGGGCCCAGGGCTTCGGCATGGACGAGAACAACAAGCTCACCTACGTCGACGCTGACAGCAGTGGAACGTTCAACCCGTCCGACAGCGGCGAAGGTGACGCCCTCGTTCAGATCTTGACCACGGACCTTGAAGACGGAACCGTTCCGACCGGTGTCTACCAGGTTCGCGCCTTCTTCGGCGTGGGCATCGACGGCATCTTCACCCTGTAGAGTGGTGACCCCCTCGCACTGCAGGCAGATCTTGTGCGTCACCACCGTGTGGCTTGTGGGCTGCCTGCAGTCGAGTCCCCTCCAAGGGGATTCCCTTTTTGACCCCGGTACTGTCTACGTCAGCGCACGATTCGCGACCGACAACGGTACCGCCGTCCCCCCAGAAGATGCCCCAATCACCCTGACCCTGGTCTTGGTGGACGACCGCTTCTTTGATGACCCCACCAGCGACCGTAGCTGCTCGTTGACCCTCACCACCTCACAGGCCCTGCTGAGCGACAGCGCCTTGATGGATGCCGTTACGGATATCGACCTGTTCGCCGCTTACACCCTGGATGACCAGACCACCGGCACAGGTGAATGCCCAGAGTCAGACGCCGAGGTGTGGGGCGACCTTGAACAGCGCTTCCTACAAGCGCAGTGGAGCATTGGTATCAACGCCCTAGATGACGGCGTTAGACGAGCTGTCCGCTCTGACACAATCGCCAATGGCGACGACTTCGGTGCGAACGTAGAGCCATTCCTACTCGGCGGGGGCTTCGCATGGGAGGCCCTACAAGACACCGCACCGGGCGGATACGTGGCGAACAATCGGGCCACCGCGTTCGATCTGCTGACCGGTGAGCCCCTTGTCGCTACCGACGCCGCTCAGGTTCCTGATGCTTTGTGGCAGATCGATTTCGTGTTCGGTGTGGATGCCTCATTTGCACTCACCACGGAACCGCCCAGGTAACAATCGCGCCGGCGCCACCGACTCCCAGAAGTATGCCTCCGACCGTCGAAAACGTCTGTACGCGCTGTTCGACTAGTGGAACCTGATCAACGTCCACGTCGGACAGGGTCGACGCTTGGTGTGCCGCCAATCCAAGCACGGCGCTACCGCCGAGGAGAACGGCGCCTGACGCAACAGAGCCGATGACTCGGGCTCGCTTTCTCTCTGGGGAGGCCACGCGCGAGGGGAGTGCAGCGAACGCTCGGATATCGGCCAACGGGATCTCTGACGGAGAGGTGTAGTAGCCAGTAAGCAAGACACCTCCGTCATCATCCAATCCTTGCAAGAGGAAGCCCGCATCGATCGGAACCGCGTCACGGACACGACCATCAACAAGCCATCCACCGTCCGGGGCGAGTTCCAACCGAACAGGCTCCGCGCCAGGAATCGGCTGAGAATTTTCCCAAATTGCAGTCAGAGGATGCCCGGGTGGAATTAGCGCTTCGGGTGGGACCCACGACGGATCGAGACGCCGAAGCGCCCGGAAGCTACGCTGGGTCCGAGTCCGGTCACCACTCACAAAGGACATCAGCGCATAGGCCCGGTGTAAAAACAGCGCATCCTCACGGTCGTAAGTCTCCTGCGAACACGGGAGCGCCTCACGCAGATGCTCAACCGCTTCACCGAAAGCTTGGTCATCAACATGAACAAAGGCCACCTCTATAGCGGCAGTAGCACTCACAACCACACCATCGGGGTCTTCTGGGCACCCCGCCATGGCCAAGCTCGTCCACAACCACAACATCGGCACCCCTGGTTCGTGTCACGGGTTATTTCGCCGACCTTGCGAGGTCCACATGCGCGCAGTCCTAGTCATCACCACCCTGCTGACCGCCTGTTCGACATCGGGTGGCCTCGCCGCGTGGGCCGTTGACCCCATCTGGGTTGAGCCGGTCGCAGATGGAGGAGTGCTCGGCTTTCAGACCTGGCAACTGTACGGCGCTGGCTGGGACAATGGCTACAACGATCGCCACTACGTGTGTGCCGTCGTTGTACGGATTGATGGGACCCCTACGGACTGTGACGGCTGCGATCTGGCCTGGAGTGTTCAAACGCGCCTTGAACAGACCGACTGCGACGGCCCAAGCGACGACCGCTACCTAGGCCTTGAAGCCATACAGCTGACTCTCCCCTCGCCCACTGCCAACGAAGAAGCACCGTACCCAGGCCAGTCCTCTCTGGTTGCAGCTGACTACGGAGCGGACTGGGAACCCTACGGATGGGGATGGCCAGCGGCCCTCGACCAAGGTCGCACCAGTACGAGCGACGGTACCTTTGCAGGCGACGAGCCATTCCAATTGCGACCCACGGTCCTGTGGGACCTCACGCTCTGACATGAATGTCCGGTTGCTGGCGCTACGTCCCACCTGGCCACCGTCACAACCCTCATGCCAAGCCGATCGCACGTTATCGGCACGTGTCTTGCAGCTCACCGAGCGCAAGCCGACTTGGCAAACAGAGGCTACGATGACCCTCATGACCCGCATTCTTCTTCTCACCGCACTCTCAGGATCGCTCTTCGCGTGCTCCAAGGAAATGGGCCTCGCGTCGGCTAACCCAGCAGATACTGATGCGGACTTTGACATGGAGGCAAGCGACGACACCGCAGCTCCGGACGGCGACGCTTCAGAAAACGTCAACGCTGACTTGGCGTCGCTAGAAGGCATGCTCACTATTTCGGACGGCAACATCGTGGCTGAGCAATCCAGCCTACAGATCACGTTGTTCGCCGGAGACGTTGAGCTGTGTACGGCAGACATCGTGGTTCAGGCCTCAGAGCTTAGCGTCGTGGATGATCCGTCTGTCACCACGTCGAGCTGGTGGACACTGGCGCTTGCCCAAAGCGACACTGCAGCCGCTCTTGACTGCGACGCGCCTGTGCCAACTACCCTCGGCCTGGGAGCTGCCCCGTACGATGCACAGCTCGCGCCGGCGGCGGATGACGCCGGCTTCGAGGACGACGGAAGCGCATTGTATAGCGCGCTAGCCCAGTTTGGAGCCGGTGAAGCGGTCTACCTTTTCGGGGTTCTCGGTACCGACGCACAGTTTGACGGCACGGCTGCGGGTGACCCTGCCACCCAGGCTGAAGATGGCATGTACACGCTAAGTACCCTGTACTTGCTGCCACTTTCGGCGGTCCAGTAGGGCCAACGCCTTGTCCTACAGTACAGGCATCGTCAACCGACAGTGAGGTGTCGGTCAGCTGCCACACGGTTCGCCGAACGGGTGTTTCCTTTGGGTTAGCTAGACGGCCTTGGAGGCGGAACCGTGGTGTACTCACTCTCAGTGGCTTTGCGAAAACAGTGGCAAATCGGATGGACATTCACCCTATCAATGGTGTTCGCCGTCTTGCTCCCTGCTGTCGCATGGGCATCAGACCCCGCACACGGAGACGCTGTAGAGCACGCAGACCTCGGCGACTTCCTGCCGTTCTGGTCGGTCCTGCCCTTTGCTGGCCTGCTGCTATCCATTGCACTGATGCCCATCTTTGCCGAACACTTCTGGCACAAGACCCAGAACCAACTTCTCGTTGCCGTGGGTTGGGCAAGCCCCGTGTTTGCCTACTTGATCTACTTGCTACTGACCGACGAACATGGCCTCGCCTACGCCGCAAACCACGGCCTCGCTCACGCCATCGCCGAGTACGTCAGCTTCATCGCGCTATTGGGGTCGCTGTACGTCATCTCGGGCGGGATTCTGCTTCGCGGAGATCTTCAAGCGAAACCTACTGTCAACACCACGTTCTTGCTGATCGGCGCCGTATTAGCGAACGTGATTGGTACGACCGGTGCGTCCATGTTGCTTATCCGCCCGATGTTGCGCACGAACGCCGACCGAAAGCATGTCTGGCACATTCCACTGTTCTTCATCTTCTTGGTGTCCAACATTGGTGGCGCGCTGACCCCCATCGGCGACCCACCCTTGTTCCTTGGCTACCTGCGCGGCGTGCCGTTCTTCTGGACCCTGTTCAACCTGTGGCACATCTGGCTTCCCGTCATTCTGGTTCTCCTGGTCATGTTCTTCGTACTCGACACCATCATGTACAAGAGGGAATCCCCGGAAGACCTCAAGCGCGACGACGGAAATGTTGAGCCGCTCGGCCTCGAAGGCAACCTCAACTTCCTCCTTCTCGGTGGCGTGATTGCGGCTGTTCTGCTGTTGTCACCCGACTCGGAACATCCCGGCTTCCGCGATTATTACGTTCGTGAAATTGCCATGTTTGGCCTTGCCGGCATCTCCATGGCCCTCACCAGTCGGTCGATTCGCGAGCGCAACAAGTTCGAATGGGGCCCCATCGCTGAAGTCGGTGCGCTGTTCTTGGGTATCTTTGTTGCCATGATTCCAGCCACGGCGCTGCTTCAGGTCCACGGCACGACCATTGGACTGTCGGAGCCCTGGCAGTACTTCTGGGCCACTGGCGGCCTGTCCGCATTCCTCGACAACGCGCCTACCTACGTAACCTTTGCGTCGCTAGCCTGCAGCGACCCAACGATTGGCTGCACCGCCGAAGCACTCGGCCCGCTGGCCTCTGGCCCGTCCGCCGAAATCCTAGTCGCCATCTCACTCGGAGCGGTGTTCTGCGGTGCCGGTAGCTACATCGGCAATGGCCCGAACTTCATGGTTCGCGCTATCGCGGAGTCCAGCGGCTACAAGATGCCGTCGTTCTTCGGGTATGTCGGCTACGCTACCGTGTTCCTCGCACCAGTGTTCATTCTAGTCACCCTGATTTGGCTGCTGTAATGAACGCATTCGAGCACCGCCCATCCGCGGCACCCGCTTTCCTAGGCGTCATCCACCTCCAAGCATTGCCTGGCGCTCCCCTCGCGACAGGCTCCTTCTCGGATGTCCTCAGCGCCGCCATGCGCGACGCAGATGCGCTGCTGGAAGGTGGTGTCGATGGACTCATTGTCGAGAACCTCGGCGACCGCCCCTACGAAGCCACAACCGTCGATGCGAGTACCATCGCATACATGACCCACTTGGCTGTCCGACTGCGCGACCGCATGGACCAGCAACTTCTGGGCATCAACATCCTGCGCAACGACCCCATCGCTGCGCTGTCGATCGCTGCCGCGGTGCAAGCTGACTTCATCCGCGTCAACGTGCACACCGGCACCATGGTGACCGACCAAGGCATCATCAGTGGGCGAGCCCGTGAGACCGTAGCTCTCAAGCGACGCCTGGGTGTTTCCACCAGGATTGCGGCGGATATTGCCGTCAAACATGCCAGTCCTCTGGGCGAGCTCAACCTCACCCAAACGGCCAAAGACACCGCACTGCGGGCCTGCGCAGACGCCATCTTGGTCACCGGTAGCGGTACCGGACAGCCAATCGATACCGCCCTTGTGACCACCGTACGCAACGCCATTCCGCACCATCCAATCTGGGCAGCGAGCGGCGTTACCCCTCAGACTCTACCGGCTCTCGCTCCGCTTGTAGACGCCGTTGTTGTGGGTACTTGGCTGCACGCAGACAGCCGTTTGGACCAGCCTCTAGACGTTGAGCGTGTCCGCGCGATGGCCAGATTTATCGCCGAGACGGCGAACGGCTAACGTTCAAGTCGACGCTACCGCATAGTTCCCGACACATTCCGCGGTACGCGTACACACCATGTCTTGCTCGCTCTGACCCTCATGGGCTGCTGTTCCACACTCGACAATGTCGAGGTTGTGGAACCCAACGCCGACAACGATTTGGACGGCATTCCGGCAGCGCTGGACTGCGACGATGCAGAGGGTATCGCCTTTCCGGGTGCCCCTGAGATCTCCGGTGGTATCCACGACAACTGCGACGGCGGCATCGATGAAGATGACCCAGCCAACCCGTTCGTCTCCTATGCAGGTACAGACGCAGACGGCTTCGGCAACCCGCTCGCTACCGTCGCCGACTGCCCCCCACCACCGGATACCGTGCAAGACAACCCCGACTGCGACCACACAGACAGCGCGATTTTCCTCGACGCCATTGCAGAGGACTGCGCCGACCCTATCGCTGACAATTGCGATGGGAGCCTCCGGTTTGCGGCCACGGACCTCGACGGATTCGCCGCGTGCGAAGAGTGTGACCACCTCGACCCCAGACGCTCTCCTGACCTGGTCGAGATCGGATACGACAGCGTGGATCAGGATTGTGAAGACCACGACTTCGACGGCGAATGCAGCCGCACCGAGTCCGATAGCCTCGACTGCGATGACACCAACGCATCGCTCATCACCTATGGTCAGACACGGCTGACTACCCAGACCTCCCAATCGGCGACTCCTGGGCGAACGACGTCGGCACCGCTCCCGTGCGGGTCACCTGCGACACGACCTTCAACGGCGGTGGCTGGACGGTCATCGACCCAGGCGATGCCCAAGCTACCTGGGACGCCCAAGTGGACGCTGTGGATAGTGTACTGGGACCAAGGGTATGGACTCCAGCTACCGCTCGCTTACTCGCGACGGGTCCGGTGCGCACACCTACTCCCTCACCTTAAACCCAAGCTTCACCAAGATTGCGATGTGCGTTTGGGCGATTCGTCCGAACGGCTCCGATACCTCCACCACCTGGGACTTGGGCCAGTTCCGCCAGACGAACTGGAGTGCCGCAAGCGGCGAAAATCATGGCGACGTGCCCTTCGGCTCAGCGACTGAACCAGATCCAGTAGGTAGCTTCGAAGGCAATATCGACGACGCTAGCTTCCACAACTGTACCCATGCAGGGTCGGTTAGCGACCGTCTCTACACCGTCACACAGACCAGCGAGCTTCGCTTGGATTGGCAAGAATGGGGCAGCCAAGCCGAAGACCGGTTCCCCGGCTGGGACGGTGATGTCTATCTTAATAGGACAAGCACTACGCGATGTTTACCGAGCAACGCGACGCTCACTACGCGGCGCGCGCCCCCCATTCCAACGTGAGCTGCCCCCCCTGCGCCGGCAATGCCTGCGGTGGGGACCGAACTACTTCCAGCAAGCGGCCAGCAGCAATCCACCGAGCGGCGCTACACGGCTCGCCTGCGTCCCCACGCAGGCCATCGTACGCCATGCTTCCCACTCGTGGCCTTCCCATGCCACGAGCGAGGAGCACAACTGCATCACCCGGGCGAGCACGACCGCCGACCACTAGGACGTCTCCTTCACGCACCACGGCTCCATTCAGTTCACCCGGCTGAGTCACGACAAAGTGATGACGCGGCCCACCGCTCAACGACAGCACAGCTGCAGTGGGCGTAGTTTCACTCTGCGAATCGAGGGGGCGAATGATGGGAGCCATGGTGTCCTCCGAGGTTACACACACAACATACTGAACATCCGTGCATGTGTCAGCCCCATTTTTGGGCAGGCGGACATTTTTTGGTCATTCACGCTCACACGTTCGGCGGAACGAACACCAGCTACATGGGCCACTCCCAAGCGGTATCTTAGGAAACCCCTCCTTCTTTGGGATCTCACCATTCCGTTCGACGCCATCGCCACGCATTTTCGGCGCAGATCCAACCATCGCGTCTCGCGCAGCAAACACATCTTCCGCCGTGAGCGGTCGCGTGCGAAAGGCAGGGTCCCCCAGTCCGGCCATCAGTCCTTGCACCCGGTCCACCGGAAGCCGCCGACCCGAGTCCGCACGGACCTTTAGAATGCGGTCAATCACATACACGCCGTACAACCCGAGCTGTCCGTCCACGACCTCGCTGGCGTGGTTGCGTCCTGTCTTCCAGTCCACCACCACAAACCCACCGCGGCCGTCCGCCACCACAACATCTGGCGACAGCCAAATATCGAAACCCCAGAGTCGAATACGCGACAAGCGCTCCACCTCTTGAATGCGCTCAGGTACGCTCAATAAGCGCGCCAGAATCGGGTGGTCTAGCAGCTTTTCGACCTTGTCCTGGAGCGTCTGCAGGGCTGCTTGGCCATCAAATTCCGCGTCATAGTAGTGGGCGTCAAACCCACGAAATGTCTTTGGATCTCCTCGGAAGTACCCCCCGGTCGACATCTCGAGCACACGTCTGGCTTGCCTTAGAGTTCGGTCCATCACCCCCTGTCGCGGCACGGAGCGTCCTTCGACCGCACCTTTGAGTGTCCACTCCACCGCTTCATGCGCCGCAAGTCCGGCCCACTGCGCGGACCCCATTAAGTGACGTTGGACCCACACCTCGAAGTCGGGGTGCCCCACTCCCTTACGCTTGGCCAATGGAGCCGCGTACACCGACAACCAGAAGCGCCGCGGGCAGGTGTCAAACGTCCGATAACGGCTCCACGACCATGTAAATCCCGCCGCCACCAACCACTCCCCGCGTCATCGGCTCACGTCACCAGTGGCCACTTTGCCAGCACAGTCGCGGTGATGGGCCCAGAGATAGGATAAGCCGCCCGTCTTGTAGACGGGAGACTCATGTCGCGCTGGCAGCTGTACGCACTCTTGGGAACCGCATTCGCACTCGGCGCCTTGGCCATTCGGTTCATGCCAGAGGTCCCAACGGCCGTGGCTCAGGATGATGAGGCCGTAGACGCCGTAGACGCCGTAGACGCCGTAGACGCCGTAGACGCCGGAGACGCCGGAGACGCCGGAGACGCCGGAGACGCCGGAGACGCCGGAGACGCCGGAGACGCCGGAGACGCCGGAGACGCCGGAGACGCCGGAGACGCCGTAGACCCCGTAGACGCCGGAGACGCCGGAGACGCCGTAGACGCTGTTGCAGACACAGAGGCACCCGCTGAAGAGGAAGCCGTACCCGCCATTGTGCCTTCGGAAGGTGGCCGCTTGGTCTGTCGACTCTTTTTAGTCGATGTCGGCGATGGCGATGTTCTGGACACCTCTGATCGCACCACAGAAGTTGGACAATGGGTAGGACAGCGGCTTGACCAGGGCATGTCCTTGCACGGCGTGGACTTTGAAGTAGGCCAGAAGACGACGGGGTATCCACAAGGTTACCTGCACGTCTGCGTCTACCCGGGCTAGCTCGACGCCTCGCTACGGAACCTGCGGCGGGCAGCCGTCGTCCAGTTCACGGTCCCAAGCAGCAGCCCACTCGAGGGAGCGCTCTGTCGGGATGGCGGTCCGTCCGATGCGCGTGCCTAGCGTGTGCCCAGACGAGCTGCTTTGGGTTAGGTCCAAAGTCGTTTGGGCAAACCCGGCAAAGCTGTCCGCGTCAGCGCGCTCCGCGAGTCCGAGCAAGCGAGCCTGAGCTGAATAGTCCCCGCGCTTACGGGCGTCTCCAGCAGCCTCTACAGCAGCCCGAGCCAGTACCTGTCGCTCGGACACCGCCTCGCCGACTCCGGCGTTCGCCTGAGCCCGTCCACACCCATCCACGGACGTCCGCACGCCGGCAAACGAAATCTCGACAAGAGACCCACTCCTGCTAATCGAGACATCCTCGTCGAGTACATGCCCAAGACTGACCGCCGCAAGCGCCGTCGCCCATGGGCTCCCATGACGATTACCGAGGACCGCTGCGGGATCTCCCCATTGCCCGGGCTGGTAAGACACTCCGAGTTCGGAGGGTACTGGCGACGCCAACGCCGGGAGAGTCCCGCTGCCACCATACGCCGCCGACCGCTGAGCAACGGCCTGGAGCCACCATGCCGCGGCTTCTTGAGACGACCCATCTTCTGCGTATTTAGCCCGCCAGAGGGCAGTGGCTAACGCCAGATCAGGGGCCTCACTCGACTGTTCGATGCCCATCGGACCGCCATCCCAGGACCGAGCATCGGCTTGCAGGCTAACTTCTCCGACAGCCACCAACTCTCCTATGCACGCGTCCGTGACGGCCGTACACAAAGGCCGCTCAACAAACATCGGGGCTGCACTCTCCAGTTCCTGCGAAGCACGCTGCACGGCTGGGGCACGCAAGGCCGGTGAAATACTGCCGGCAGCCGCAGTCCCACGCCACAACCATGCAAGCCACTGTTCCGGTGTCAGGTCATCGCCCGCCAAGAAGGAGGCTCCGACCACATCTTGAGCGAGGGGAACGTCTACCCACACCGGCAGAACATCTTGCTGGTCGAGCCACGTCCACATCCACTCGCGCTCAGACGTGGGAATCATCTCCGCCCCTAAGAGCGCCGGCAAGTGTCGCGGAGCCCTGTCAAACGCCCGCCACAATGCGAAATTCAGCCTCATTCGCACAAGTGGAGACACGGATGGCTCTATCAGAAGCTCGTCTGCCCACGTCCGGGCACCCAATCGCCTCAAGTCCTCTTCTAGCCAACCGACCCAGGCGCTCACGGGACAGTCCATTGCCAGATCTTGGGCCACAGCACGAAACAGCGCACTCGTACCAGGGTCCTCACAGGACTCCCAGACGTCTGCTGACGCATCTTGGCCCGATTGCCAGTGCCAGTAGGCAGTGGCAACGTAGGGCGAGCCTGCAACGCTCACGCCGGCCACAATCACAATGCCCGCTATGGTGGCGATGACCTGTCGAAGTTTCACAGAGTCACTCAACCACAAAAACGGCGCTCGGTGTCGTTGCAGCGTGCAACCGGAAGGAAGGAAGGTCCGGGTGAGACCGCGCCGAGGCGGTCTCGGAGGGTCACACTGACCAGATTCCGAGCGTCGATTTGCGGGCGGGTACGAACGAAGGACACGGGGGCCCGCATCCTTCGTACGACACAGTTGGGACAGAAGGACCTGTCCCTGGGGGAAGGGATTGTTGGGTGCCGGGAAGCCGGCGCCTCCTTGGTACCGTGCCGTAGATCTAAGGGCAAGGCTCTGAAGCCTAGTTTTTTTGCCCGTTCTCACCCGATCTGAAACACCCCACTGCCTGTGGACCGCCTGCCACCAAACAACGAACAACGCAGCTTTTAGGCCTTTTTTTTTTAGATACACACTATGGACGGAAGACAATGGGGCCAACGTAGACCCGATCAAGTCGCCGATCGGTCCACCCCAAAAAAAAATCGCCTATTGACCAACTGTGGATCGATGGTTCGCAGGGAAGAATTCGCGGAACCGCTTCCCGGAAGCCCGTACGAAGCCAGAACCCGTCACTCACAACGAAAACAGGCGCGACCCTGCGTTGAGTTGCAGAAGTCGCGCCCGTGTCTCATCCGGCTCAGAATTACCGAGTGTGCAATTATCGTACCGCCTAAGTGGGCGGAAGCTCGGTTTCGGTATCGGTATCGGTATCCGTATCCGTATCCGTATCGAAATCGGGCAACGCGGTGTCCACTTCGGGGAAGGGCACGCTGAGGTCGGACGTGGGATCCGTGCTCGTAGACGAGATGGCGCCGTCCCCATCACCACTACAGGCAACAAACAGCATCAGGGAGAGAGCAACAATGGCGCGTGTCATGGCAAATCCTCTAGGCGATGTGCGGTCCGGAGCCCGCGGCCGGCCAACCCTATCCCAACCGCAGCAAATTGACGACTATCGCTACGGCTAGGGGTCAGCGAAAGTCGCGTGATGGAACGGTCAATGACGGAGTTTCCTCAAGCGCCCAGAATGTCTGGACCAGTACAGAGAGAGCATCTCCCTGACGTTGCAGCGTTCCATCCACGCCCAAAAGCGAGGTATTTCGTGCGAGTTTCCGGTGTTCTGCCCAGACTTTTGGCCAGATGATAGCATTCACCATGCCCGTCTCATCTTCGAGCGTCATGAATGTCACCCCGTTCGCTGTGCCTGGCTTCTGGCGGTTCGACACCAATCCACCAATCCGCACCCGTCGTCCGGAAGGCAAACGATTCAGCGTGCCAATTTCAACGGCCTTGCGCTCACGAAGACCGTCGCGGAAGAAGGACAGTGGATGCTTGTCGACGGACAGTCCAATAGAACGGTAGTCGGCCTGGAGCGCCTGATAGGGCTCTTCCTCTGGAATCTTCGGGTCTGGCTCCCGTCGCGACAGCCCAGCGAACAACGGAAGACCGGTCCACAACCCCTGCAGTTCCCACAGGGCTTTTCGCCGTTCAATACCCAGTGCATGAAACGCATCGGCATGCGCAAGCTTCTCTAACGATCCGCGGTCCAGTCGTGTCCTTCGAGCAAAGTTAGCCAGAGATAAAAACGGCCCGGACTCTCGTGCCGTCATTACTGCACGCCCGGCATCCTCTCTCAACCCCTTCACCAACCGCATTCCCAGCCGCAGTGGTGGATTGTCGGGTGGGTCCGAGATGAGCGTGCAGTCCCAGTCACTCTCAGCCACACTCACAGGCAGCACCGGAACGCCGTGCCGCTGAGCATCCGCGACGATGGCACGCGGGCTGTAGAAACCCATTGGCTGACTGTTGATCAGCGCTGCCGCGAAGGCTGCCGGATGGTGGCACTTGATCCAGCCAGACACGTAGACGATAAGCGCAAAACTCGCCGCGTGAGACTCGGGAAACCCGTACTCGCCAAAGCCCAAGATTTGTTTGAAGATGCTGTCTGCGTAGGCGCGGTCGATCCCCTGCTCCACCATGCCTTCGACCAGCTTTTGCCCTAGCTCATCGAGCCGTCCACGCTTTCGCCAAGCCCCCATAGATCGACGAAGTTGGTCTGCCTGACCACGTGAGAACCCACCGGCTACAACCGCCATCTCCATCACTTGCTCCTGAAAGAGCGGGACCCCCAACGTGCGTTCAAGCACAGGTACAAGGGAGGGATGCGCGTAGTGAATGGGTTCGTCGCCGTTGCGTCGCGCCAGATAGGGATGCACCATTCCGCCCTGAATCGGGCCCGGCCGGACAATGGAGACTTCAATAACCAAGTCATAGAAGCAGCGTGGCTTGAGCCGAGGGAGCATCGACATCTGCGCTCGGCTCTCGATCTGGAATACCCCAATGGTGTCTGCACGACAGAACATGTCGTACACCGCGGGATCTTCGGCGGGGACCGTCGCTAATGTGTAGACCGCACCCGTCACTTGTTCAATCAAGCCGAAGGCCTTGCGTACGGCGGTGAGGATTCCTAGAGACAGCAAGTCAACCTTGACGAACTTCAGCACGCTAATGTCGTCTTTGTCCCATTGAATGACGGTGCGGTCCTTCATGCTCGCAGGCTCAACGGGGCACAGCTCGACCAACGGCGTCTCAGTGATGACGAACCCACCCACATGAATGGACAGATGACGCGGAAAGTGTCGGAGCTCCGCCGCGACGTCCAATGTGAGCCGCACAGCATGGTCGCCAGGGTCAAGTCCGCCTTCACGAACCAAGTCATCGAGTGGAGTGTCGGGCCCAGCAGACCAGCGATCGGTCGATTTCGCCAAACGACCCACCTGGTCGAGCGACAACCCCATGACTTTGCCAACATCACGAATGGCCGAGCGTAGTCGGTACTTCACCACCTCGTTCACCAGCGCTGCGCGGTCACGTCCGTAGCGTTCATACACGTACTGGAGCACCTCTTCCCGGCGCTCATGCTCAAAGTCGATGTCGATATCAGGCGGCTCACCGCGCTCGCGGCTAATGAACCGTTCGAACAGCAGCGAGGCCCGACTGGGGTCGACAGAAGTGACTCCGAGTGCGTAGCAGACTGCAGAGTTGGCCGCAGAGCCCCGCCCCTGGCACAGGATCCCGCGGCTGCGAGCGAAACGCACCACGTCCGAGACAGTGAGAAAATAGGCAGGAAAGTCGAGCGCCTCAATCAGCTCCAACTCGTACGCAACCTGTGTGCGGACCGACTGTGGCACCCCCTCCGGATACCGCTCGACCAACCCGTCATCGGTGAGCTCGACCAGCCAAGACATAGGGGTTCGCCCCTCGGGAACCACCTCATGTGGGTATTCATAGGCCAAGTCGCCGAGTGAAAAGGTGCAGCTCTCTGCCAACACCACCGCCGCTCGCTGCGCATCGGCCAAATCGGCAAAGCGGTCGTCGTACTCGGCATGGGGAAGCACTACACGGCTCGCATTGGCCATCAGAGAGCGTCCGGCCTTCTCCAAGGTGGTGCGGCGGCGAATGCAGGTAAGGACGTCGGTGACGGGTTGTTTGCTGGCATCGTGCATCAAGGGCTGAGTAGTGGCAATAAGCGGTACATGCAGGCCTTCCGCGAGTGCGCGCGCATCGGCGACCCGCTGCTTGTCCCCCGGAGCCAAGCGCCGGGTAACGGCAACTACGCACCGGCCCGCAAAGCCATCTCGAATGCGCTCACTACGCGCTGCCGTCCATCCGTGATGCAACACCACAAACAGCCCTTCCGTCTGGACGAGCAACCGATCGATGGTCGTCTCCGCGCGCCCCTTCTCTGTGCTGTGCCGCGCATCCGTCAGCAACCGACACAACGCCGCCCAGCCCGCACGCGTCTGTACAAGTACGCTCACCGGGGGCGCATCCACCACAGTCACGGTGGCACCACACACTAGGTGAACCCCGTGCTCCTCCGCTGCTTTGTGAGCACGAACCAGCCCATACACTGCATCTCGGTCCACGACCCCTAGATGTGTGACTCCAGCCTCTGCAGCGGCACGCACCATGTCCTCTGGACTGGAGCCACCGCGTAGCAACGAAAACTGAGTCTGAGCTAGGAGTTCAGCGTACATCGCTTAGGTGTAGCCCGCACTGAACATACGTTCAACGCGATTCGAGCGCTCCGGCTCCTGACAACGCGACGACCACAGCAAAACCTTCTGGACGCAGTCTCCGAGCCATGACGCGGTAGAGAGGTGGCGAAGGCGGCGTCGAGCACAAACAGCAAGGCCCCCACAGCACTTCCGTGAGTGGGGGCCGCAATGACGCCGCAATCGGCGTCAAATTCGTCGTCTCTCCCGCCTACTCGGTGTCGCCGCCTGTCCCCTCAACATCCGAACCCTCAACATCCGTGCCATCGACTTCCTGGGGAGGAAGCGGAGTACCACCCTGGAACTGGCTCGGAATGCAGATGTTGTCGATGACTTCGCGCTCAGTCTCACCACAGGTCTTGTAGCGAACCAGCGAGTAGATGGCCGTCGGATTTACCGGGTTGACCAACTTCATCATGTCGAGGCCGCCCCAAGTGTGGCTGACGTGCCAGTCGAGCTTGCCATCTTCGCCGGCGGTGACTGCACGCGCTGCTGTTGGACGCCACTGTGCGAAAGCTTCGAGGTCGTAGGTACACCCTTCTTCCAGCTCTGCCGCGGCCGTGCCGGCAAAGTGGTAGTGAAGCTCGGTGCCAATGGTGAACTCCTTCGGCTCGGGCTGTGCCTCTGGACGCTCAGCCGACTCGGTCACGACCACATTTTGGTAGTCGGTGCAGGTCTCCCAGAGGAACTCGCCCTCCGCCGGGATGAACGGATTCGTTCCGACAGGGTTGCTGTCTTCGAGCCAACGACCGTTGTACAGCGCACGGTAGTTGTCGATGAAGACCATGCGACATCCCTCTTGGATGTTCACGTACACAACGCCTTGGAGCTTGTTGCCCATGTTGTTGTTGCCGAGGCTGAACGCCTCGCCAGCTCCTTGCTCATGAGCGGCTTCCGACGCGGCCTTGGCGGCGCGCATGGCTTCGACCAATTCTTCGTCCGTCTCGCGACGAGCGCCGAGGTCCCGCAAGCGAGACTTGGTGCAGGACCCGAGCTCGTGGCCTTCCAGAGCTGCACACCAGCCAAGAATGTTGTTCTCGTCGCGGCAGATCAGCTGATCTTCGCGGCGTTTGCAGGTGTACGTATAGACGTCTGACGGCGACTTGATGGTGTAGTCGAGCATCAGCACGTCTTCTTCCATGTAGAAGCGACCGCGTGCCATCGGGTTGGCGATGGTCGTCCCATCCTGCTGGGCCTCGTTCATCACCCACTCGGAACCAACCAAGTTGTCAAGGTCCAAAGCACACTCCGCCTCGGGTTCTGGCGGTGCGGGACACGCCATCAGGGCGAGGGGGGCAAGGAATGTCAAGAGCGAGGCGCGCATGTGGGTCTCCCGTAGGCGGCGAAGGCTACCAAGCATGACCGTCCGGCGCCACCTCGGGCCGTGAGGACGGTGTGAGCGTTAGGTCGCGGCACGCTAACCGCGCTGGATGGACACGTGTCGAAGGCCGACCGGATTGACGGGCACTGACGGCTCGCCACGCGGCGAAGTCGTAAGGGGCACCGCCATGATCGCGCGCACCGTCTCTAAGTCACAACGACCAAAGATAGTGTGCTTGCCGTTCAAGTGACCGGGCGTGCTGTCCGTAATGAAGAACTGGCTACCATTGGTATTTGGTCCCGAGTTCGCCATGGCCAACAGGCCGGGCGCGCTAAACGTGACCTCTGCCGTCGTCTCGTCTTCGAACCGGTAGCCAGGGCCACCGGTGCCTGTACCGAGCGGGTCTCCGCCCTGAATCATGAAATCCGGAATGACGCGGTGAAACACGGTTCCGTCGTACAATGGGAGACGGCGAACCTCGCGAGTACGGGGATCCGTCCACTCCTTCGTACCTTCAGCCAACGCAACGAAATTGGCGACGGTCTTCGGTGCAACTTCCGGTAGAAGCTCGCACTGGATGTCCCCCATGGACGTCTGGAAGGTGGCGCTCAGCGCCTGACCAGGCTCCAAACCAAGCGTCGCCAACACCGCAGCGCGATCGGCAGCCTGTCGAACTTCAGCCGCTCCCTCTTCGCGCGCAGCTTCAACATCACGCTCCAGTCGACGGACCGATGCGTCGGTCGTGGCGACCTGCCCTTCAAGTTCAGCAACGCGAAACGCGAGTAGGTCGCGCTCAGCGACAACTTCCTCGTGCTCTGAAGAAGAGACACATCCAGTGAACACAACAGCAAACAAACCGATAAACAGCCGCACTGCGACCTCCTGACGTTGGCGCGAACGGGGCGGAAGGATACCCGCACGCCCATTGTCAGGCAAACAACAGAGGCCCCTATGTCCCATGTAACCGTCTTCTTGCGCACCGCTCTATTCAGCCTGGGTGGGGATAATGCTCATGTTCCCGCCGGAACAATGGTTCTGAAGGGCACGCTCCCCGGACCCGAAGTCACAGGCTCCTTGGCTCTCACCGTCAGCGAATGCCTCGACCTTCGCGGAAAATCCCTGGCAACAGACAGCATCTCGCTCATCCTGCCGATGTCCAAGGTCGACCACATCCTGCTCACGGACGCGTGAGCCTACGCGCAGTCGTCACCGCTCTCACCCTAGTAGGGTGCGACCAGACAACGCGTATTGAGGGCATTGTCGAGGTTGTAGGCATGCCTACCCAGGCAGGTATCGCTGTGCGCTCTGAAGATGGTCAGTGCAGCGCTCTCACCGACGAAAGCGGATCGTTTGCCATGGACTGCCGACGTG
>JBLHSN010000084.1:0-18516 GCA_047626195.1 Myxococcota bacterium | reverse complement strand
AGTGGGTGGAAAACGTTCCGGCACTTACGCCTGTCGACCTTCACCAAGACCAGCTGGACCGTCGCCTTGGTGTGCCCATTCCTGACGTCGAGACCGATACGGAATCCGACTCGGCCATCAACTCGCCTCCCGATACAGGCGCAGACTGTGCTTGCCAAAACACAGGTGCCCCCGTCAACCCGCTGTGGTTGTGCCTCGCCGTCTTCGGCTACCGCCGCCGTCAGCCGCCGCAGTCGTAGAGCTCGGCCGACCCTTCGAACTCCGCTTCGGCAAACTCAGAGCACGACTTTCCGCGAATATCTGCACGGATCTTTGCTGCTCCACGACCGTCCCACTCGCAGCCCAGCAGGTCGTAGAAGTCTTGCGTGGTCTCAATCGCAGCCGCGATGTCGTCTTCACACTCAGCTCGGTTGTCCCAGGTATTCTCGAAGTCTGCCCGGTCACAGCGACGTTTCTTCCCGCACCACACAGACGCTAGCGAGTCCGGAGCGGCATCTTCGGCAAGGGTACAGCCAACAAAGGCCAGGCAGACGAGCAATAGTACGTTGCGGTTCATCACGATTCCTGGCGGGAAAGGGCGGTTCGGATAGCGAGCGCGTTGTGGTTAACTGGGAGCTCGCGTGAACGTTCAAGCCAACGGCCTATCCCTCAACGTCCAGATAGACGGCGAAGGCGACCCCCTACTTCTCATTATGGGTATCGGCGCACAGCTGCTTCACTGGCCACAAGGGTTTGTGGACCAACTGGTGGGCAAGGGATTCCAGTGCATTCGCTTCGACAACCGAGACATGGGGTTGTCCCAGCGGATGACCGGTCGAGTAGACGTCGCAAATGTGCTCACTCGGCGCATGTTGGGCCTAAGCATTACCGCTCCGTACACCCTGAAGGACATGGCGGACGACAGTGTCGGGGTGCTCGACGCGCTCAACATCGACAGCGCCCACATCCTTGGGGCGTCTATGGGCGGTATGATTGCCCAGCGCATTGCCATCGACCATCCGCAGCGCACCAAGACACTCATCTCACTGATGAGCACCCCCGGACGGCGACGTGACAGCCTCACCAGCATCAAAGCCGCACGCGCACTGTTGAAAAATCCGAACATCACCGATGCCGAGTCCCATGCGGACGCGACCATCGAGTTTCTCAACGCGGTCGGTACCCCCGGAGTGGTGCGAGACGTACCTGAACTGCGCCGGATGTGCGGGGAGATCTACAAGCGTGGCCTGTCACCCGACGGATTTCTCCGGCAGCTCGCCGCCATCGCTGCCGACGGAGACCGCACAAGCGCACTCCGGAAGGTTGAGGCACCAACACTGGTCCTACACGGATCACGAGATCCCCTCATTTCCCCAGCAGGCGGGCAAGCAACCGCCGACGCCATTCCCAACGCGACTTACCAACCTTTAAACGGCATGGGCCACGATCTTCCCCCATCCTACTGGTCAGACATCGCTGAGGCCGTACGCCAGCACACACAACCCCTTGCCACTGGGTGATTTCGGGCCTAAGCTCTCGTCACACGGAGCTTCCTCATGCCCCAGCAAACACGTCGTCCAGAAACAGCGGCCACCCAATCTACCGGGTCGGAAACTGCCACTCCGCAAGCCGAGGTCCTGCAGGACCCGCTGCAAGACCAGCTTAAGGAAGGCGGTAGCTCCGCCGGCTTAGCAAACTATCAAGCATCGCTCGGTAAATGGTTGGGGAGCGAGCTGTACGGCGCATTGGCCAAGGAGCTGACTCTTGCGTCGCTTCAAGACCACGCCGCGGGAGCTTGGGCGAGTGCCCTCAAATCCGGCGTAAGCGAGCTGGATGGCCTAGACGGTAACGACAAGGAAGCGGGTGCGTTCACCGCTGCCCTGCAGGCCGCCTATGGCGAAGCCGCCGGAAATATGCTGGAAACAGATGTCGGCAAGAAGGTCATTTCGAAGCTCAACGGCTTCGTCGATGCCAATCCGCGTCTCATTCTGTTGGTCGCCCTGCTCGCCGCTGGTGGCGCCGTCGCGGCCAACGTCGCGCTGCCCAAGTTCAGCGAGACCTTTAAGCTGGGCTCTGGCTTCACCGCTAAGGTGGGTGGTGACTTGGGTAAGATTCGCGAGATGGCTCTTAAAGACCTGTCGGCTGCCCTCGAGTACAACTCTGGCCCGCTCATGGCTGCTGTTTCCGTCAACCGCAAAGAAGATGGCACCGTCACCGGCGACTTCAAGTCCTCCTTGGGCGACGACGCGAAGAACATCAAGGCAGACGCCAAGTTCAACAATGACGGCATCACTGTCTACAACGCGTCCGGCTTGCTCACGATGGACAGCGGCACCAAACTCGACGGAAGCGTCACCGGTGGTGCGGATAAGAATACCGTCATCAATGGCTCCGTCACCTCTGTCAACGGCGACGTGACCACCACCAACTCGGTCAACTACGACGCAACGGCTGGGACCGTGTCGTTCAAGAACTTGGACATCGCCAAGCTCGGCGACAACGGTACCCTGAAGTCAGGAGACGGCAGCAGCTCGGACGGCTCGTCCTACAAGAGCCTCGGCATCGACGGCAACGTGGGCGAAAACGGCACGGGTTCGGCTTCCGTCAAGCAGACAACCGGCGCTGATGGCGCGCTGACAAACGAAGCGAACGGCGCCTACGACTACAAGAACGGCGACTTCGCTGCCGGCCTCAAGGCAAAATATGACGGTGGAAACGGCTTTGTCAGCGGAAATGTGTCAAACACCTTCTCACCAGGCTTCACCGGTAAGGCCGCTCTCAAGCAGACCTTCGGCGACACCTCGATAATGAGTGGCAGCGGCGCCCTCGACTACAAGTCGAAGAACTTCAACACGGGCCTCAGCGGTCAGTTCGAACAAGGCTCGGGCGGCTCCCTCACCGCAATGGCCAACGGCAACTTCAACGAGCGGACCTCGGCCGGGTTCGACCTCACGCAGAAATTTGGTGAAAATGCAGGTACATCCGGCAATATTAACGCCGCGTACAATACCGACAAACTGAAGTTTGGAGGTTCTGCCGGATTCGATACCAACAAGAACGCCTTCAACGCGAATGCCTTCGGCCAAGCGGACATCGGCGACAAATGGAAGGGGCGCGTTGATGGGTCCTACAAAACATCGGACAGCGGTACTAACTTCGAGGCCGGAGGATTGGCTTACCGCAAGATTAACGACGACCTCTCGGTCTTCGGCGGCGGCTCCGTGAAGTACGACGACATGGGCGGAACCCGCTTCATTCCTAAGGTTGGTGTCGAAGTCAAGGGTATCCCGCTGCAATACAGCTTCGATCCAGCGACCAAGCAGCACAAGGTCGGAATCACCCTGTTTAAGTGGTAGGCGGCCTTCGCTGACTCTCTGGTACAGGTTTCCTGGCACACTTGCGATTTCGGTGTGACATGACGCCCCATGTATGAAATGGACGCCATCGACACCCAGCTGCTCGCGTTGTTGCAGAACGACGCGAAGGTGTCCTTTGCGCGGATGGGCGAGGCCGTGGGTTTGTCCGCACCGGCCGCTCTCGAACGCGTTCGCAAGCTAGAAGCTGCCGGCGTCATTCGCGGCTACCGCGCCATCTTATCGCCCAAGAACGTGGGTCTGTTCGTCGGAGCCTTCGTTGGTGTGGCGATTGACGGCGTAGACGATGTGCAGAGGTTCTGTGAGTACATCCGTCACAACGCCCATGTACTCGAAGCCCACCATGTGACTGGTTCCTGGACGCTCATGCTCAAGGTGCGCACCGCCAGCAACAGCAATCTAGAGACACTACTCAATGACCTGAGGCGTCAGATGGGGGTGACCCGCACAGAGACCCTAGTGGTCCTGTCCACCGCCGTCGAGAACACCCAGCTTCCCGTCGCTCCTACCGACACCCCCAGCCCCCAACGTCCCCGTGGTCGGAAGCGCTAGGTGGCGCGTCGGACGCCGAAGCCGCTGAACCAGGCGCGGTTGTTCCGCTACGCCGATTGGTACTTAGAGCGCTGGGCATCGACCGAGAAGAGTCTGTCACGCGCCCTATGGCGGCGGTCTCACAAGGTCATGCGCGAGCATCCAGAAGACCACGATGTCGTCGGACAGTGGATTGTGCACATTGTCCAGACGGTCGTTGAGCGGCGCCTGGTCAACGATGAGCAGTATGCCAAAGACATCATTCGCAGCCACCGACGACGCGGGGTGTCGTCACGAAAAACGCGCAGCAAACTCGTCGTCAAGGGCGTCGACGCTAACTTGGTCGACACACTCATGGCGGACGCTGACCCCCAACAGGAACTGCGTAGTGCGAGTAAGTACGCTCGTCGTCGGCGGCTCGGGCCCTATCGACGCACCCCAACCGACCGCGACGGCAAACAAAAGGAGCTTGCAAAGCTGGGCCGAGCCGGATTTGGCTTCGACGTCGCCCGAGTGGTCGTAGACGCGGACTCCGTAGACGCCCTAGATGAGATGTTTGACGGCGGACTGTAGTCGTCCAGCCTACCGAGACGCGACGGTCTCAAACAGCTGGTCTCGCTGCTGCAAGACCTCTGCGCAGGTCGTAGTCGCTCCCACCGGAACCCAGCTCACCGTCGACTCTGAGCTATCCGGGTGGGGTCGGGACGTTCGGTCCGCCTTGAGCCACCATGTGGTGGCGTCTAAGACCACTTCTTCGACCACGTTGGAAATGGTTCCAGACCAACCATCGCCCACTCGGACCATGGTGAACGAGCTGGTACTGCGTTGAGCTACGTAGACGTCTCCTTGCCCCATCACTGCTTGACGCACCGAGATGGTCACGCCTGGGAGGCCGTCTCCATCTGTGTCTAAGGCCGTGTCTGCTGTCAGAACAGACGCGTTGGGGTCCGCACCAATAACTTGCACATAGGGTCCGGCGGTCAGTTGGTCACCGACGATTCGGCCGGTCCGTGAGCGACTCACAAGACTCGCGATGAACGCCGGCGAGTAGGACGTCGTGGTGCCGAACACGCGGGAGGTCGACACGTCACACGTCCGCTCGACGTAGGTCAGCCCACCGTCCATCTCAACAGTGTCCACAAATCCCCAGGCAGAGGTACGAACCGTTGTCCACCGACTCGTTGCCATAGGATTTGGGTTCTTCACCTGCACGGCTACCGACTGATGAGCCGCGTAGCGCTGAGTGTCCTGTGCTGACGCCGAAGCGGCAAGGCACAATGCGAGCAAGCTAGCAATGGGTTTGTAGAGTCTTTGCATAGGGTCTGTAGAACACGTCAGCGGCACAAACCGTCGTCACGGAGAGTCGCTGTTTCCAATCGGGCTGATATCCAGCAGCTCGAGACCAGGATTCTGCTGAATGGCGTACTGCAATGGCCAGTCCCGCTCAGCGAGCACGACCGGACGACCATCGCGGTCTTCAACCATCAGGTAGTCCCGGCGAGCCTTCATCCACTCCAGCCCCTTTTCGCTACCTGTCACCCAGCGCGCGGCGCGTAGATTGGTAGGGTTGAGCGCAACTTCCACGTTGTACTCGCTCTTCAAGCGCTCCACGAGGACCTCAAACTGAAGCAGACCGACCGCACCCAAGTACGGGTCGGCAGGTCCAAAGTCCGGGTGAATGAACCGCTGTATGGCGCCTTCGTGAGCCAGCTGCTCCAAGCCCTTGGTCAGGTGCTTGCGGCGTGTCGGGTCCAACAGACGAACGCGAACGAAGTGCTCCGGAGCGAACCGTGGGATGCCCTCAAACTCTACGGCCTCCCCGGCCGCAAGGGTGTCTCCCAAACGGAATCCACCTGGGTCGTATAGGCCTACGATATCGCCAGGTACGGCATCATCAACAATCGAGCGTTCTGATGCAACGAAGGTGTGTGGGTTCGACAAGCGCATGGTCTTGCCCGTACGCGACAGCGTGACGTTCATACCACGCTCGAAGTGACCACTGACCACGCGCAAAAAGGCAATGCGGTCGCGGTGACGTGGATTCATGTTGGCTTGAATCTTGAAGATGAAGCCCGAGAAATTAGGGTCCATCGGGGAGCGTTCACCCTCGACGGTCGGCCGGGGACGCGGACTGGGAGACATGTTGAGTAGAGCGTCCAGCACAGGTTGAACGCCGAAGTTGGTCATGGCTGAGCCAAAGAAGAATGGGGTGACATCTCCTGCGAGAAAGTCTTCGATACTCCAGGGATCGCCTGCCATCTCTAGAAGCTCTAGTTCTTCAGCGACCTCGTCATACAGCTCGGGCCCCACCATCTCGCGCACGCGAGGGTCGGTGAACGGCAGGCGAACTTCTTCGAGCACTGTGGTGCCACCCGCAACCCGCTCGTACAGAGTCACTTCATTGGACGTGAGGTCCACAATGCCCTTGAAGGACGTTCCAGCGCCGATCGGCCAGTTCACCGGCACCGTACGGATGTCCAGGGTCTTACTCACTTCATCAAGGAGTGTCAGCGGATCCAGACCCGGACGGTCCATCTTGTTGACGAAGGTCAGCACCGGCAACTTACGCAGGCGGCAGACCTTGAACAACGTGAGCGTTCGCGGCTCCACGCCCTTTGCAGCGTCCAGCAGCATGACAGCGGAGTCAACTGCAGCGAGCACTCGGTAGGTGTCCTCGGAGAAGTCGGCGTGACCCGGGGTATCGAGCAAGTTCAGCCGCTTGCCTTCGAAGTCGAACTGCATCACCGAGCTGGTGATGGAGATGCCCTTCTCTTTTTCCATGGCCATCCAGTCACTGACCGCATGACTCTTCGCCTTTCGTGCCTTGACCGCGCCCGCCGTGTGAACCGCGCCTCCGTACAGAAGCAGCTTCTCGGTGAGCGTAGTCTTTCCCGCATCCGGGTGAGAGATAATGGCGAAGGTCCGACGACGCTCCACCTCTGCTGCCAGGTCCATGCTGCCTCCGAGATGCGCTAGGGAACCCGCTGGAACCGTTCTGTCTAGGCCCGAGACGTGCTCATCGCCTCAGGTACGCAGGAATCGTCCAGAAATCCGTGCTCGAAGTCCCCCGTCAGGGCCACGGTCGAGCTGTAAGGTCCAATCTAGGCGGCGCACAATCTCATCGGTAATTGCGAGTCCCAGGCCGCTACTCCGCCGACGTGCGGGATCAGAACGGAACGTGGCCAGCTCCAAGTCAGCAATCGCGTCCACGCTCATGCCCGGGCCGTCATCGAGAACCGTCAGGACAAAGCTATCCCCCATGACATCCACAAGGACCGCGACATGGTCTCCGCCATGAATCGTGGCGTTGTGAACCAGATTGCCGACAGCGCGCTCCAGCAAAGCCGTCTCACACTCTACCCACAGCTCACCTTCTGGAATCGACGCCGCCACATCCACGCCCTTGGCCCCTCCCAACGCACGGAATCGCAGCTCAATCCTGCGCACAACGTCCAGCAGGTCACACTCACCCAGACTTGGGTCGAGGCCGTGTCGCAGACGCGCGGCTTGATGCAGGTTGTCGACAAGGGCCGTCACATACGCGGCATCGCCAATCGCCCGTGCCGCCGCCGGTGAATCTGGATGGGCGACGTCGACCTCGCCAAGTGCCAATAACAACGAGCCGAGCGGGGTTCGCAGGTCGTGGGCAATCTCAGCCAAGTGATTCTCGAGAGCTCGGTGCCGACTCAACAGCTCGGCACGATCTTCGACAATGCGCATATGGCTGCTATCGAGTACGTTCCCAATCGCTGAGAGTGCGTCATTGACGTCATCTTCGGCGGGTATGTATTCCTCCGTCCCGAGCCGAGTCGCGGCTGTACGAAGGCCCTCAATACGCCCGAGCAGTGGCCGGATGGTCAGCCAATACGAGCCAAATCCAGCGCCCAGGATGGCCAGAAAGACGCCGACAGCAAGACCAATCTGCGAGGCAATATGGATGCGTGGAGGCGGACCGCTCGCGACTGCAGCCCAGGCACAGGGCCCCGTCTCCGAGACATGCCACCAGCGGAATCGCGGGTCGTCGGGGTTGTGCAGCTGCTCGCCAACGGGCAGCGAACGCACCAGACCGGGGACCTCCTGTAGTGGGTCGTCCGCTGGAATAAAGCGAACGTGTGTGCGCCCAACACGCACCCGTCGCCACTCATCCGGAGCGGCCTCACACGCCTCGACTAGAACCCGCGCCATCTCCGGTCCGGGCCCTCTACCGCGACCTCCCGCACTGCTGACCACAAGCCCAATGGATGCCCACACAAGCACCAGTGCGAGCACTGCCGTCAGCACCGAGCCAAGCAGGACCCGTCCTCGGAATGAGCGCAGGTTCAACCGACATTCTCAACGCGGTAGCCAATACCCCAGACAGTCTTAATCAAGGCCGCATCGTCTCCTAGTTTCTTGCGCAAACGGGACACATGGCTGTCGACGGTGCGGTCGTTCGGCTCATCCAAACCCAACGCCTTCAACGCCAACGTACTCCGACGAACCGCGTGCCCATGATGCTCCACCAGCCAGACCAACACATTGAACTCAATCGGGGTCAGACCCAAGTCCGCCCCGTCTCGATGGGCCACTCGGGCATCCAGGTCGACTTCGCAGCCTCCCAGCCGTACCCGCCTTTGCTCGGTGGCTTCTTTTCGGTCCAAGCGAACCGCGATTCGTGCGATTAACTCCTCAATCCAGAAGGGCTTGCTGACGAAATCTACCGCTCCGAGCTCAAAGCTCTTCAGCCGAGCATCCAGCTCATTTCGCGCAGACAACACCAACACAGGCGTGGACACGCGCCCGCTCATCGCCTCCAACACCTCGTAGCCGGACGCTTCCGGCAGCATCAAATCCAAGAGCACAATGTCGAAGGACTCATTCACTGCGCGCTGTTGTGCGACGAGGCCGTCCATCGCGACTTCCACGTCGTACCCAGCACGCCGAAGTCCGGCGAGCAGCCCCTGGACAACATTCGCGTCATCTTCGATGACCAAAATTCGCGGCTTCACGGCGTCCTCCTCGGCCACTCTACCCCCGTGAGTCATGCAGCACCGAGCTCTCCAGCCGTTGAGGGGTGAAGACCACATCGCGAACCGTGCCGTTGTACGTCACCGCGACCGACAACTCGGTTCCCGCATCGGCAAAGCGCATGCTGTCAATATCAAGAACACCGGATTCCGCGTTCTCTACCGTAAACCGTCCCATCACCACAATATAGGCCGAACCGTCATCATGGTCAGAGACTCGATTGAGCAGCAGTCCCTGCAGTGGCCGTGCATCATCGCCCTCACGCCACCGCAGCCGGGTCGACGTCTGTTCCACCAAGCTGTCATAATGACGGGCGAACTCAACTTCACTCAACGTCCCATCCCCGTTGCAGTCAAAGCCACTGAACGATGACAGGGGTAGAGCGACCAGAAGAAATGCGCCATTGTCTTGGATGTTCAGTGTGCCATGGCCTTTCACCATCAGGTGGGCGTGGGCTTGCGACGTCATCAGTAGCGCCAGCAGTGTTCCGAGCGTCTTCATGCCGGCGGTCCTTGGCCTGGAGGCGGTCCTTGGCCTGGAGGCGGTCCGCCGGGGCCTTCTTCCTCGGTCATCGACGTGCCCTTCACACAGCGCGGCCCGAACGGGAACGAATCGGTCATGTAGTAGTGGTAGATCCCTTCAGGGAACTCAGGTGTCACACCGAAACGACCGTTGCACGCGTCCAAGTCGCCGAAGCCGATGACATACTCCCAGTCCTGTGTGAACGCGCCCAACGCATAGACATCGATGGACGGACGGTCTGCCGGAGCAGAGGCGGTGGTCGTCCAGCTCGGCTGCATGACGACGATATCGGATGTGGCGTCAGTGGGGTCGGTGTAGCCAACGCGTGCATACATCGGAAACCCGTCTACAGCCCAGCCGATGAGGGTCACATCGCCCTCTCCACCAAGGTTCTCGACGAGTCCGTCGGGGACGCCGTGATAGTGGTAGCTGCCCGTGGGCTGAACGTGGGCATGGTTGTCGTCCGTGCCAAAGTCGAAGCCGGCCACACCGAGCGCTTCCATGCTCCACTGCCCGCCATTGCCAATCGGTGCGCAGTCGCCGGCGTCATTGCAAGTACCAGCCGTTCCCGACTCCACCTTCACCCCATTGAGCGCGTAACCAGCAGTGCGTGCGGTCTCTCCGGTATCGCTGAGGACTTCTGGGTCCAGGGTCATGTCGACCTCAACCATGACAGCGCCAATCGCCGTGGGGTTGTTGGCATTGGGGAACTCACCCACTGCATGGTCAGGGACGCCGTTTGCAGACAGGCTACGGATCCCGTCGGCACAGGACCACTCTGCAGTGCTCTGCAGCCCAACATTCGCGTCGTCATTGAAGCTATCTGACGCGTAATCGCAGCCTACCTCATCGGTCTCAATGACACCTTCCGGGATGTCACCAGGGTCATCTATTGCAGGGTCGCAGCCGACCACAGCCAAACTGCACAGGGCGAAGACTGCTGAGGTTCTACTCATGGTCGTGACCTCCGCCATCCGGATGGGGGAATGGCGGCAAGCCGTTGCGAAGACGATCTTGCATGTCCGCGCGCGCACGGGTCCGTTCCTCGTCGGACAGGTCGTGATCTCGGTCAGAGTCGTAGGCCCGCATGGCGGGTGGCGGCAGTGGAGGCCGCTCGGCATCGTCATGCTTGGGACGACGGTGACCATGGTGCCGGTGACGGCCAGGATGTAGCGGTCGGCCAACCAGACCGTGCAGAAGCTCGCGCTCGGCATCACTGATGACGCCGTTGCTGTCCGCATCAATTCGCGTGATCATCGCGTCTAGTGCCTCACAGCGCATAGCCATGTCGCCGTCGCGCTTGGCGGTCTCGGAAGCATCGAGAACGCCGCTATCGTCGCCGTCGTATACAAAATCCAAGAGACGATCTATGGGGGGTCGCTCGGGAGCATCCGCTGGCGCAACCTTGGCGTGAAAGTCGGCATCGCAGTCGGCGTGGGCAACCGACGCAACGAGAAGGAAGAGTACAGACAACATGGAGCTCTCCTGTTGCAGCCATGCGGTGCCGAAGGGGACCGACAACACTGGTCGCACAAGGGAAGTAGCGGCGAACTTGTGACGAAAGTTGTGAGCCACGCTCAGTCTCTTGGCGAGCTCAATGGGGTACACAGCGCCATGACTGCTCCACTGTTCCGTCTTCTTCGCTACGCCAAGCCGCACCGCGCACAGCTCATTGCGGCATCCGCGTGTTCCATCCTCAACAAGCTGTTCGACTTAGCTCCACCGTTGCTGATTGGCATGGCAGTGGACGTTGTGGTCAAACAGGAGGACAGCCTACTGGCGGGCTGGGGAGTGCCGGATCCGATGAATCAGCTGTGGGTCATCGCCGGGCTCACCGTGTTCATCTGGGGCATGGAGTCGGTGTTTGAGTACGCCTTTGGCGTGCTGTGGCGCAACCTGGCACAGACCATTCAGCATGAGCTGCGGGTGGGCGCCTATGACCACATTCAGAACCTCGATCTCGGCTGGTTTCAGGAGCATGACAGCGGCGGTCTGATGGCCATCCTGAACGACGACGTCAACCAACTGGAGCGCTTCCTGGATGGCGGTGCCAACGATATCTTGCAGGTATCGACTACGGTTATTGCGGTCGGCATTGCATTTACCGCCGTTTCCCCGGCCGTCGCAGCCCTGTCGTTCTTACCCGTGCCCATCATCTTAGGCGGGTCCTTCGCGTTCCAACGGCGCATCGGACCCCGCTACGCCGCCGTCAGACAGCGTGTCTCAGACCTGTCCAGCCAGCTCGCTAACAATCTAGGCGGCATCGCAACCATCAAGGCCTACACATCCGAAGCCCATGAAAAGGCCCGTGTAGAAGCGCTGTCGGACGCCTACCGAGACAGCAACCGCAGCGCGATTCGTATGTCCGCCGCCTTCTCGCCGCTGATTCGCATGGCCATTGTAGTCGGGTTCACTGGCACGCTCATGTACGGTGGAAGCTTGGCCCTGAATGGCGTCCTCGAAGTAGGTGCCTACTCTGTCTTGGTCTTCCTGACCCAACGCTTGCTGTGGCCTCTCACCCGCCTCGGCGCCACGTTTGACCTGTACCAGCGCGCCATGGCCAGCACCTCCCGCGTACTTGACCTGCTCGACACTCCCCTCACCATGACCGACGGCGGCCGTCCCCTCCCAATTGGCGACGTTGACGGTGCGCTCGGCTTTCACAACCTCACCTTCGCCTACCCTGACCGCGACCCGGTCCTGCACAATGTGTCCATCGACGTTCCCGCAGGAGGAACTGTGGCGATTGTTGGCTCGACCGGCTCGGGAAAGAGCACCCTCGTACGCCTGCTGTTGCGGTTGTTCGATGCCCAACAAGGACACATAACCGTGGACGGCGTGGACCATAAAGAGTGGGCTGTCGGCGATCTGCGACGAGCGATTGGCCTGGTCTCACAGAACGTCTTTCTGTTCTCGGGTACGGTTCGAGAGAACATTCGCTACGGCTCCTTTGACGCATCCGATGAAGACGTAGAGCGGGCTGCTGCAAGTGCCGAGGCGACCCAGTTTATCAACGCGCTACCACAAAGGTATGACACCGTCATCGGGGAACGTGGCGTCAAGCTGTCCGGCGGCCAACGTCAGCGGCTGTCCATTGCAAGAGCGCTACTCAAGAACCCGCCCATCCTGGTGCTCGACGAAGCCACCTCGTCCGTGGACAACGAGACTGAGGCCGCCATTCAGCGCTCCCTGGAGCGAGTCACAGCAGACCGCACCACAGTCATCATTGCGCACCGACTCTCCACCATTCGCAATGCCGACAGCATCATTGTGCTCGAGCATGGCCAAGTGGTCGAGCTCGGTCGCCACGACGCGTTAACGGCGCAAGGTGGCGTGTACGCCGGTTTGTGGGCAGTTCAAACAGGAGAGGCCGCCACTCACTAGCCGCGACCCCTAACGTACGGCAGCCCAGTGCTACTCGTTGCGGACCCAAGCCTGCAGCGAGCGTCCGTCGATATCGTCTAAGCTGTAAGCAATCGCCGTACGACCGGTCAACAGAGCTGGATTCAAGCGGTCTGCTGCCCGTCCACCAATCAGAATGGGAAGGTCGGGCCCCACAGCCTCCCGGATGACTTGCACCCAATTCGTCACAATATCCGCGTCACGTTCCAAAACGATGGAGGCTGCCACCAGATTGGGCTTGACCTCAAGAATCGCCCCGGCAACCTCTTCCGGCGGTGCATCGACGCCCAAGTAGACGACTTGCCAGCCACGCAGGGCCAAGCGAATAGACACGGCGAGAATGCCAAACTCGTGGCGGTCACCAGATGGCGTCGCACAGACAGCAATCATGGCGTTTGCACGGGTATTTCGAAGGGCACTCATCATGACGAACAGCTGCTCTCGAGCCCAGCCCGAGGCGAAGTGTTCTTGCGCAACGCTGACCGTGCCCTCTTCCCATCCCAAACCAATCTCGTGCGCCAGCGGCAGGAAGATTTGGTCGAGACGCTCAATGAACGACAGGTCCACAAGACGCGTGATGAGCCGGTCTGCCCCGCCGCGGTCGAAGGCCAGCAAGCACTGCTTGAGCGACTCACGGAGCCGGTCCATACCCGCGTTACCGTGTTCCTCAGGATCCGGCAGTGACGGTGCGGGGTGGCTCTGTACGATTTCAGCGGCCTCGGAGATGCGATACCCAGCCGAGATCAGTTCCTTGATACGGACCAATGTGCGGACGTCTTCATCGCTGTAGCGGCGATACCCAGACTCTGTGCGGTCCGGTTCGACGACGCCGTGACGGCGTTCCCAAGCAATCAGTGTATTTTTCGGAATTCCGACCATCTTCGAGACGGTCTTGATGAGGTATCTCATGACGGCACCGCGGCTGTTGTGGTTCCCGGAAGTCCATCTAGACGGCGGTGAAGCGACGCACGATGCGGGCGTAGCGCCGTCCAACCCTGGACATTTGGGGACAAGAATGAAAGCAGAGCACCCAGCGTGGCCAGTACCTTCCCCGCGGAGCCCACCATGGTCCGCCCCACCCAAGGGTCCGAACCAGCACGTCTCAGTCGCGTACCAATCGCCCGGTACACTGCACTCGCCACGGTGATAGCAAAACGAGCGCGCCACGGGATGAACCGCAGACCATTGCGAGCGCTTCGATAGTAGATATCCGCCATATCAATCAGGTCGCGTGTGACGATGGCCACCGCAACCCGGTCCGGATTGCCGGTGATCAACGATTCGGGAGTGGTGCCCGCCGCGATGAGGCGGTCCGCTGGCAAGTACGTGCGTCCCCGCTCCGCATCCTCCCGGACATCACGAGAAATGTTGGTCAGCTGCATCGCAATGCCCAGGTCAATAGCCGGAGCAATCGCCTTAGGGTCGGTCACGCCAAGCACACCACACATCATCAAGCCGACCGTTCCAGCCACACGGTAGCAATAGCGTAGCAACTCACCGTCGTCGGCGATGCACACGTCTTCGAGGTCCGACTCCACCCCATCAAGCAGAGCAATCGCTGCCTCTAGCGGCATGTTACGAGTCTCGCAGAGTGTGACGAAGGCAGCAATGAGTGGGCGACGCGGGACACTTCCCATCAGTTCAGCGCGGGCGCGGCTGAGGTCGGTTCGTGCGACCTTCGTGCTGGGTGCTTCGTCCGCAAGGTCGTCGACCAGGCGACAAAACGCATACACCACTGCAGCGTCATCTTGCGCGTCGTTCGGCAGAAACACACTGGCCCATTTGAACGAGCGCGCGTGCTTGGCCAATGTTTGACGCGAGTCCTGAACCAGAGCGGGCGTTATGGCGGCGCTTGGCTTCACAACACATCGCCAGTAGGCAGCGAACTGTCCAGATGCCGAATGGGTTGCAACATCCGCTGAAGCAGAATGCGAGCCGTCTCGTTCAGGCCCGGCTCGGCCGCAAGAATGGGGCTTTCGAAGGTTGCGCTTGCGAGGCGGTAGATACGCTCTAGAACCTCGTCCAAGGCGCCAGCGAACTGGAAACGGCGCCGAACTTGCTGAACGTCCGTATCCGTTGTCATCTCGCGTGAGCAGGCGAGGATTCCGCACAGCCAAGAGCGATCTTCCGGGTACTGCGCCAAGTGTTCGACCACGAGTGCTGTAATCTTCCCTTCCCGTACATCCGAGCCCAGAGGCCGGTTGTTCGCGTTGCCAAACACATCCAAGACGTCGTCTTGAATCTGGAAGACGAACCCCAGACGCTCGAACTCGCCAGCGACAGCACGAGCGTCGGCTTCGGAACGACCGGCCAACAATGCAGCGCCGTAGACAGGCAAAGCGAAGAGTGCCGCCGTTTTTCCGCGCGCCGCGTGCTCGTAGTCACTCCAGCTCAGCCGGCCAAGAGACAGCAACGCCATCTCCGACGACTGTCCTCGAACAGTGCGGGCCGCATAGAACGAGAGTGCTCGCGACAGCCGATAGCGAACAGCGTCGTCTGCAGGAACGTGGTCCACGGCCAAGCCAGGAAGCATCAGCAGCAGGTCGCCGGCATTGATGGCTTGGGCCACGCCATGTCGGGCCCAGGTAGTGGGCATACCGCGCCGCATGCGGTCGCCGTCCTGCACATCATCGTGGATGAGGCTTGCGTTGTGCAGGAGCTCGCAAGCCGCCGCCCAGGCAACCGCAGAGGCACGGTCGACGTTCAGAAGACGACATGCTGCCAAGGCGAGCTGGGCCCGAAGACGCTTACCCCCCGTCGACAGATGCTCTACGACCATGGCACCGCAACGGTCCAGTCGGTCACCCGTAGATAGCCGAATCATTAAATCTTCGACGTCCTTCAGGCCCTCATCCGTGAGCTGGGCCGCCGATGGCAAGCCTTCCGGGTGCGTCAGCGGGGTGTGTATGAGCTCTACAGACATCAGGCGCTCCGACGAGTGCGGTTGAGAGAACGAAAGGCGGATACGGCTGTCTTCAACTCGGCTCCGGTCCACATCATGCGAAGTCGCATGTTGGCTGGACTAGCCTTGAAGACAGCGAGCATGACCGTGGCCAGCTCGCCGGCCGGTAGGTCACCGCGTAGGTAGGCAACCCACGACTCGCGTGACGTAGAGAAGAAGGCTCGAAAGAACCGTCGAGTCTGACGCGTGTTGAGCGTGGTGAGGAATCTGGCACCGAAGCGCAGCAACTCATCTGCGAGAACGGTGTCTTCTGACCAAAGCATCGCATAAGCGAGCTCGGCGATAGTCTCCGGAGAACCGCCATCTGCCAGCGCGGCCACGAGGACGTCTGCTAGTGGTCCACTGGTCTTCGCCGTTCGGCCGAACGAGTAGCCGGTAGCGGGATGAATCATCGCAGCCGCTGCTCCAAACGCAACGACGCGCTGGGAGAGATCCGGCATTGGCGTATTCATCGGCACACGCACCGTCTCCACCTGACCACGCCGTGAGCCGGTCACACCATCTCGCGCAAGACGCGCTTCCAGACGACGGGTGAGCTCATCCATGTCAGGTTCGGCGTTGGTTATGAGTGTGGTCTCTTCCACAAAAACGCCGCCGTCCAGAGGCATCGCGTACAGAAAGCTGGGCGCCTCTGACGAACCATGGACCCCGTCACTGGAAAAGTCCATCAGGCGCATCGTGTCGACGGCATACGGATGCTCGCCGTCCACGCGCCAGCCCACTGCATACTGAAAAAGGGACGGTGCGGGACCGGACTTGAGCGTGAACTGACCCGTTCCCGTTGCATCGATGACCAGCTTCCCGCGAACGGTCTCGCCAGAGGTCAACCGAAGGGTGGTGCCAAAATCGTCGTGTTCCAGTGACACCACGCCGCCCGACTCCATCGGCGTTCCGTGTTCCTGTAGCAGCGACGACAGCGTCTGTAGGCAGTTTGCATTGTCCATCCGGACGTAGCTTCGGCCGAGGCTCTTGACGTTGCCCGTCTCCAAGGCGATTTCGGTGTTTGCCCAGCGATCTGCAACACAATCCTCGAGGAGGGTGCCCGCGATCTCATCAGCCCAAGTCCCGTATGTATTCGGCCAACTCAATTGGTCATCGCGTGTCACAATGCCTACCGAACAACCACGCTTCGCCAGATCCGCAGCGATGCATAGCCCTGCTGGACCTGCCCCTACTACGATAATGTCGGCTATGAAGCGATGCACTTGTGAACCTTTGCGGATTACGCACAGGTTGTGTATAGGGTTTGCACGGCCCTGGCAATACGAACGATGCTTCATGTTCTCGACCCCAATTCCACCACTACCGAGTCCGCTTTGACGCGCTCGGGAAGCTTCGCGTGGTGGTACGTCGACGCCCTAGACGCTGACCTCAACGGCTTCGTCTGCATATGGTCTTGGGGTCTTCCGTTTCTGCCCGGACTCGCCGGTGGTCTGAGAGCGGGTTCGTCAATTCCCGGCGTCTCACGTCCAAGTTTCAATCTTGTCGTCTATGAGCGTGGCGTCCCGGTCCTTTACGTCCTGCAAGAACACGAGCCCGACAGTGCACAGTGTTTGGACGGACGGTGGCGTTTTGGTCGGACAGTTATCGAACGAACCGGCACAACCGTCACCATTCATGTTGACTGTGACGTCCCGGGTTCCGTTGAGCCTCTACGAGGTTCCCTTGCCGTAAGCGGTCCAGCATGGACCGAAGTACAAGGTGCAACGCCGGTGAGTGAACGAACTCATGGCTGGTGTCCGCAGCTAGGTCCGTGCCGTGCACAGGGTTTGCTCACCCATGGCCCCCGCCAGTTTTCCTACAACGGTCCTGCCTATGCGGACAGGAACGCTGGGGACCGCCCACTTCATGACTTGGGCATCCAGCGTTGGGTGTGGGGTCGAGCCACCTTTGACGACGAAACGCGCATTGCCTACGTTCTGTGGCCAGAAGACGGCGGTCCACCGACCCCGCTGGCCATTCGCGTTCGCGCGGATGGCGTGGCACAAGTGAGCGAAGGAGTGGTGTCTGCCGGCCCCGATGGGTGGTCACCTTGGGGAGAGGGCACCCCGAAAACACTCTGCCTCGACGTGCAGGATGTGCGATTCATCACCCTGACCGCGGAACAGCAGGTAGACAGCAGCCCCTTCTACGCTCGCGCTGTCGGCCGTGGAACAGCACCGGGACGCGAGAGCGTGCCCGCCGTCATTGAGAGCTGTACCCCCTCTCGCATCGATCCCGGCTGGTTCCGCCCATTCCTAACAATGGCCACCCACAATGTAGGGGGGGCCAACTCCATCTGGTTGCCGCTATTCAACGGCCCTCACGAAGGCCGCTGGAGACGACTGCTGTCGAGCTGGCGCGGGGTGGGACGCTCATGATGACCCTTCTGTGGTGTCTGGCCATCCCAACCTTCGTCGCTGCCACAATGTCGGTCTTCAACGGATTTACCTGGACGCGAGGTCAACCAACAGGCGACCTCTCCAACGTATCGGTATGCATCCCAGCACGGAACGAGGAGTCCACCATCGAAGCGGTGGTCCTTGCGGCGCTCGCCAGCAACCCCTTCGAGGTTGTGGTGTGCAACGACAACTCGACCGATACCACTCGCGAGCTGCTCGACGCCATCCGCAGTTCTGACCCACGATTGCGAATCATCGACGCCCCACCCCTACCCGCTGGCTGGGTCGGAAAGGTTCGAGCCTGCCATCTGCTGAGTCACACGGCCTCCAGCGACATCTTCATCTTCGTCGACGCTGA
>JBLHSN010000083.1:0-18592 GCA_047626195.1 Myxococcota bacterium | reverse complement strand
GTTCCAGCACGTTGCCCTTCCGGGATAGCACCCCGAAAGAGGGCGGGGAATGCGAAGTCAGAGTCGTCGTCTGATGCCTCGTCTGGGACCATCTTGACGGGCTGTGGCTCATCTCCGATAACGGTAGCTTCCGCATCATCATCGTCGAACGGTGGGTGTGCGGGTGTGTCGGAGCTGATAATGAGGGCGGACAATTGGGCTGCGCTGAGCGTCCAGTCGGTGTCCATTGCCCACAACAGATCTTCCACACGCGGATTTTCTGGGTGAGCGCGCTGCAGACGCTTGAGAAGGCTCTGTCCCTTGAGACGGCTACCCTGGGAAAGGTGGGCTTCAGCCAAGGGGAGCAACAGGCCGACGGATGTGGAGGACACCGGCGGCTCGTCGAGCTGGAACACTGGCAGCGACGCCCGCTCGAGTAGCTCAAGCGCGTCTTCGTCTTTGGGTGCGTTGGTCAGGACGCGTTCAAGGGGTTTGCGGGCGCGACCTGGCCATCCACGCTGAACGAACATCCGCGCGGCGAGCTTCAGTGCAGCGTCCGACGGGTCACTTCCTTCGACCAAATCCTTGAGTCGAACCCATGCGCGATCGGTCTGGCAGAGGTCGAGGAGCGCAGAGACTTGTGCCAGCTGCATGTCTTCGGGTACCTCACCCGCAGAGCGCCAAGCTTCGATGAGGTGGATGAACCCTCTCACATCTCCCAATAAACGCATGGCTTGAGCCGCACGGACAATGGCGGATCGCGTTGGAAGTGCGTCATGGTCGTTGGAGTTTGTAGACAACCGAATGCTCCGCCCACAGTGTACCAAAGCGGGCCACTGTGGGACAGGCACTCAAGGCGACTAGCTCAGTGCAGCCTTGACTTCGGCGGTCAGCGCAGGGATGACGTCAAACAAGTCATCGACGATGCCATACGTGGCATGCTTGAAGATGGGGGCTTCGGGGTCCTTGTTGATGGCGACGATGACCTTCGAGGTCCGCATGCCGCCCAAGTGCTGGACCTGACCACTGATGCCACACGCAATGTACAGAACTGGATTGACGGTCTTACCCGTTTCACCAACCTGCTCATCGTGTCCAGCAAAGTGCGCGTCGACGGCGGCGCGGGAAGCTCCGGTCGTTGCGTTCAAAGCCGCGGACAATGGACGGATGACGTCGTCGAAGCTTTCCTTCGACTTTAGCGAACGTCCACCACTGACGATGCGCTCGGCTTCGGTCAGGTCCACGGCAGTAGTTTCGGGCTTGCGGCTTTCGACTAAAGTCAGGCCGCTGCCTGCGAAGTCCAATGCAACAGCGACAACTTCAGCGGCGCCACTACCTGCGACCGGCTGGCCGAAGCTGCTTGGACGCACGGTGAAGATGGCTGGGTCTTTGCTGACGTGAACGTCTGCAGAGACTTTGCCGCCATTGGTCGGACGCCGGCCGACAACGCGGCCCGCTTCCACCCGAAGGTCGGTGCACTCGGTTGCCTGACCGGTGCGGAAACGTGCGGTCAAACGAGGCATAGCATCCGCACCAGTGAAGTCCGATGAGGACAACAGGACGGTTGCACCCGAGGTGTCTACGGCTGCCTTGAGGGCGGCCGTGACGTGCAGGGTGTCGTAGGCGCTGAAATCACCAGCGACCTGAAAGACTTTGCTCGCACCAAATTGACCGAGGTCAGCGGCGGGAGCGTCTCCCAGGACAGCGGCGAACAGCGGAACACCTAGGGTGTCAGCAAGTTCTTTGCCCTTGCCGAGAAGCTCGGTTGCGGTGCGCTTGAAAGTTCCGCCCGTGTGGGCGGCCAATACGAGAATTCCACTCATGTTGAGTTCTCCACTGACGGGGTTTAGAGGACCTTCGCTTCTTCACGAAGACGACGGACGAGTTCTTTGGCGGTCGTTGCGGCATCACCCTCAAGGATGATGCAATCGCCACGCTCTGCCGGGGGCTCGTAGTTATTTAAGGTCACGATTGGAGCGACGTCGTCCGCGGTCAAACCGAGGTCTTCGAGGCTCTTGATTGCCAGAGGCTTCTTCTTGGCCTTCACAATCATCGGGAGCTTTGCGTAGCGTGGCGAGTTCAAGCCACGTTCTGCGGTGATGACAACCGGGAGGTTGCCAGTGATGACTTCTTCGACGCCGCCGCCGACGGCGCGGACTGCCTTGAAAGACTCGCCGTCGAGTTCAAAGTCGGTCACGAACGACACATGCGGCCATCCGAGCAGCTCGGCTACCATGGCCGGAACTTGGATGTTGTTGCCGTCACTGGCGCGTTTGCCGGTAAAGACGAGGGTGCAGCCTTCGGCTTCGATGGCCTTTGCCAACGAGGTGGCGAAGGACAACGAGTCGGCCTTAGCTAGGGCGTCATCTTTGATGCAGACTGCGCTGTCGGGACCTAAAGCGAGAGCCTTGCGGACTTCCTTGCTCGTGTCTTGATGCGACGCGCTGAAGAGGATGACCTCTCCGCCCGTGGCTTCTTTGGTCTGCACGGCTTCTTCGATTGCGAACATGTCGTACGGGCTGGTGGCCCACTTCACACCCGAGTCGGAGAGGTCTTCTCCACCTGGGTTGATCTGAATCCGACTGCTGGTGTCCGGCGTGGACTTGATGCACACTCCGATTTTCACGGGGCCTCCTAAGGTTTCGTTAGAGTCGAGGATTAGGCTTTGCTGCCCATCCCTCGGATGAAGATTTCGGCAACCTGTCGGGCTGCCTCGTCAATGGAAAAGCGGTCCTGCTTGCGTGAGAGCACCCACTGCATAGCGAGTTCATCCATGGCGCCGAAGAACGACCACATGGAGATAAAGGAGTCAATGTCCGGCCGGAAGATGCCGGCGGCTTGGCCGTCGCGAACGATCTGCCCGAAGACGTTGAGGTAAGCCCACAGCTTTTCAGGACGGTAGTCGCGCAAAAACTTGTTCGACAACCGCAGCTCGACCTGAAGGACTTCAGCCACTGCGCGGTTGTCTCGGACTTGGCGAAAGTGGAATTGAGCGAACTTGCGCACGCGCTCGATAGGATCGCTGATGCCTTCGAGGGCCACTCCAAGTTGTTCGAGGAGCAGCTCCATCTTCTCTTCGAAGATGGACAGCAGCAGGTCCTCTTTGTTCTTGAAGTACAGGTAAATGGTGCCGTCAGCCACGCCGGCTCTCCGAGCAATGTCGCTGACACGTGCCTGGTGAAAGCCTTTCTCAGCGAAGACATCCACCGCCGCCTCGGTGATGACGCTTCGTTTGTCGGTCTTGCGCTCGGGTGCGGGGGCCATCGATGTCCTGGTGAATGAAGGCTCATTCACCTATCCCAAGACCTCCGGCAAGCAATGCGTGGTCACGTCCTGAAACGTCGCATCAACGCTGAGTGCCACCGGTGTTGCGCCAGGGAAGGGTGCTGACCGCAACTGCTCGCGGCGTGTCGATTTTTACGGCATCTGTCCAAAGCCGACCTGTTCGTGCGTCGACAGCGTCAGGCCACACCTCTAGCAAAGGCCTGTGGACGAAGGGCCGTTGTGCAATGCCCGGATGTGGAACCCGCAGGGTCGACGTCTCAATCACACGACCATCTACCAGCAGGATGTCGAGGTCCAGCGGACGGTCTCCCCAAAAGCGAGCGCGGCGACGCCCGGCATTTTCCTCGAGCGTCCGGCAGATGTCTAACAGCACCTCGGCCGTCAGTTCGGTCTCGATCTTGGCCACAGCATTGAGGAAGAAACCGCGTGCGGTTCCACCACGCATGGGCGGCGTTCGGTAGAGTCGCGATACGCGGAGGACCTCGATACCAGGCATGGCGTGCAGCCGGCGGATGGCTACGGCGAGGTGAGCGACGCGGTCTCCGAGGCTGCTTCCGATTCCGAGCGCTACTTCCATGAGGCCTCTGCTGCGTTGGCGCGGTGCTGCCAAGACAGGGCAAGGTCTGCGGGCACTGCTGGGTCTTGGGCGAGCGACACGACCATGGCGCGTGGGAACCACGAATCTGTGGAGTCGGTGTTGGCGCCGCGCTGAAGAATGCGACGGTGAACCGCTACATCGGGCACGGGCAACGTGGACACCATTAACGCTCCCAGCCGCGCGGGCTGGGTGAAGTCGGGGTCCAATGTGAGGCAGCTGTGCACGCGTCTGTCTACCTGTTCAGCAGTCAAGAGGCCGTCGGCGTAATCCGTGACGGTGCGGGCCCACAGGCTGGTGGCACCAACGGCTGCACGCTCACCCAGTAGGTGGGCAGCGAACGGACTCCACGAAGCTGTGGAACCCGCAGCATGCGCGTCATGCGGTGTTGTGGCCTGCACGGTCGACGCGGCCAAAGCAGCGCCGAGGGCGACAATGCCTAGCGAAATTCGGGATTGGACGAGGATGCTGCTGCCGCTTCTTCGGTGGCCGTGAATTCGGCACGTTTACCGTCGCCATCTACGTCTGCCGTACCAATGACATTGAAGCCAGAGTCGGTCAGTACCACTCGGTAGCTGCCGTATACGGCGTCCAAGTTGTCGGGGGACCAAGCGAGGCGGTTGAACCCTTCCGACGACGCCCATGCAACGGGTGTTGCGTCTACTTCGGTGGCTGCGCGTGGTGCGGCACCCGCGCTTTCGTAATCTCCAAACACCTTTTGCAGTTCGATCTCTGCGGTACGGATGCTCTCCACGTACAGCGGTAGTTCGGCTTCACGACTCTTCTCCGACCCGCCCACTAGCAAAGGAATGGCGACTGCTGCTAGCACCACCACTACAACAACGCCGATGATGACCTCGGTTCGTCCTACACCGCTTCGTGTCCGCATGGGGCCTCCAGGTAGCCGTCCCCGTAGTCGATTCTGGACGCGATGCAATCACGCCAGGCACACCGAGCGGTCTACAGCACGCCTGGGAGGTCTAGCCAAGCATGAACAATTTCTCGGAGTTCGACTTCGGGACCCTCAATGCTCATGGCTCGGTACACGCCAGACTCCGGCCAGACGGCAAAGGTGCGTGAGCCGACAGACGCCCAGTAGACCGGCGTTCCTTTGTGGGGTCGGATGTCCGAGCCGGTAGGAGCGGTGAGAGTACGCGCGGTCTGGAGCAACACGATGGTTTCGCCGAGGCGGTACTCGAACGCGGCGCCGGGTTGCGGGCCCGGCAGAGCGGTCGCGCGGAGAAAGCTCATCCCCAGCGGCGACAGATCGGGGGGTGTAGCCGCGCGTACGGGCACGCCCAAGGCCATTAGCGAGCTTGCGGCGAGCTCTGGGTCTTCCAAGGCTAGGGGAGCCAGCGAACCATCCGTCACGAGCGTGAGCTGCTCGGTGACCGGGATGGGCGGGGCCTCCTGATTTCGTAGTCCGAGGGTAGACAGGACCCCTACCGCGAGCAGAATTGCGATGATTCCAGGGATGAGGGCCACCAACAGCGCATTGCGCCCCGGTCTATGAGAGACAGGGATTGGGGCACCTACGACGGGGCTGGTAGGCATTGGCCGGGCGACGGGCTTGACGGCCTGTGGAATGTCGGTACGCCCAATGACCTCCATGGCCCGGAGCTGTGTAGTGCGTAGCGATGTCGCCAGCGCATCAAGAGCGGGGTCGGCGTCTGTTGCTTGCTGCAGTTGGGCGTCGATCTCATCGGGCTGATCGCCAATGACCCAGGCCGGCAGGTTCTCGTGGTTGGGCCCGGTCATTCGAGCAACGCGTTGTGTACGACCCAACTCACACGGGCGTGGGCGTGGCGAATGGCTAGCTCCGGTCGCCCGGTCAGCTCCGCGAGGCTTTCCATCGACAGACCCGTAACGGCAGCGAACAGCCACACGGCACGGTCTAACGGGGAACATTCCTGGAGCGCTGCGAGGACCCGCTGACGGTCTTCAGCCGGACTTCGCGGTGCCAAGGCACTGGCGTGCTCCCCGGTCTCTGGCGTGGTTCCCTCTTTCAAGTGCAGGGTCAGGCACGCCCACAGGTGGCCGAACAATTGAATGCCTACAGGCCGCTCGACGACGAAGTGGGGCACGGCATCTACAAGGGTGTCTTGAAAGGCCTGCCAAGCGCTGTGCTGGTCTGTGATTCGGTCGAACATGCCGGCACAGACCGACCAAAGGCCTGGTTCGTACGGTCGAACAAGGCTCGTACGCGCGACTTCGCTACCGCCAAGGGCTTCGCGGAGTAGCCGAACCTCTGCCAGGGCAATGCGCTCAATGTCGGTGGCGAGTGACAGTCCAGACTCCGGTTCTTAAGCAAACACTAGCCCACTGGCAGTGTCGATCGCATGGACATGCTGTCCCGAATTGCACCGGGTAGTCTACAAACCCGCGATTAACGACACTGTGCGAAACCGTCAGCGATTCATTACGCAGAGGGGAGTGCCGGAAGCGAATCTTCTGCGGTCGTTTCGTGGTCGTTGCGGATGGCGTACTCCACAGCGTCGCCATCTTCGATGACGATCAGCTGAAGGGCGGGGCCTTCTTTGCCGTTGGTGACGGGCACAAAGCTGTGGCCGTCCCGCATCCACGAAACGGTAGTGTCGCGGTCGATGGTTCGGGCGCCGAGGCCTTTAAGCTCAATGCCGAGCGATTGAATCTTGCCGTCTGCAACTGTAGCAGCGGTGACGCGGACATGTCCCATGGGAACCTCCAGTGAGGCCCCGTACCCGATACGCTCGGGTCAGGCATCCGCGACCCGATCGGTCAGCCATCCCGCGACCAAGATGAAGCTGGCGGCAAAGACAGCCAGCACCAACAGCAACAGCCCGGTCGAACCGCCACCACCATCCGCTGCCGAGCTGTGAAAGCCCAGGTCTGCAAGTACGCCATGGACCGGAAGCGCGACGGTGGCACCGCCTGTCCGCGTCACATTGAGGCACTCCCCCATGGTGATGGCCGCTTCGAAGCCGTGCCGAGTGATAGTCAGGTTCGACAGGAACGATGCGACTGGACTCATGTCTTTGACTTTGACGATGAGACCGCCGAAGGTGATCTGCGGAATCAGCACAAGCGGCAGGCTTCCGATGGCCGCTTCGCTGGTCTTAAATACGCTGCTTAAGAACAGACCGAGCCCTGTCCCGGCATACCCTGTGAAGCACATCACGAGGGCGAGGGACGGCAAGCCGAAGCCGAGGCTCGACAGTCCGAGCACACTCCACACGATGACGGTCAGCAGCAGACACTGGAGCGTGACCAAGGCGCCAAGCACGACCACTTTGCTGGCCATGTACGGTACGACCCCGAGACCGATGCGTCGTTCTCGTCTCCAGATGGGCCGCTCTGAGATGAGCTCACGAATGGCGCCGCTGGCGCCAAACCAAAGCGAAGAGAGCACCATTACAAACAGCATGGCTGGGTCGCCGTGCGGGAACACGATGACCGTGGCGACAGCGAGGAGCGGCGCTTGGGCGAGAAGAACGGCGGTGCCCGTGCCGTCTCGGAGCTTGACCGTGGCGTAGCGGCTGACCAGGGTGCGCAGCTGGAAGCCTTGGCCCTGGCGTATGGCGTGGGCGGCATTCTCTGGCTCGGAGGTCAACCCACTGATGCCCAGCAGGTGTTCGCGGGTTCGGACATACTTTCGGAAGGCCGGGCCTTCGCGGTAGCGACGGGCCCACTGCTCGGAGGTCTGCAGCCCGAGAACGCCGAAGATCTCGTCTGGGGACTTCACCTCAAACCACGCGCACGCATCTGCGGGAGGACCGAACCATGCGAGGTGTCCGCCAGGGGCGAGGACCAGCAGGTGGTCGACGCGGTTGACGACCATTGGGCTGACATCATGGGTGACGAGAAAGACGATGCGTCCGTTGTCGGCGAGCTGGCGTGCGCGGGCGACGATGTCCTGGGCGGTTCGTGGGTCCAAGCCGCTTGTGGGCTCGTCCAAAAACAGGACACGTGTCGATCGGGTGAGCAGCTCATGACCGAGAGAGACCCGCTTGCGTTGGCCACCTGAGATGCCCCGGGTGACGGTATCTCCAATGCGCGACGTGCGAATATTCTGAATCCCAAGTTCGTCCAGAACTCGATCTACGGCCACGTCGACTTCGGCCGGGCTGACGTCTTGTCCGAGGCGCAATCGACCGGCCCATCGAAGGCTCTCTTCGACGGTGAGCTCGCCATGAACCACGTCTTCCTGTGGAACGATGCCGACCATGGAACGGTTGGCTTCGAGCTGGGCATGAAAGTCCACGCCGTCGAGCAGGACTTGGCCGCTATCAGCTGGGGCAATGCCGGTTATAGCGGAAAGCAGCGTGGTCTTGCCCGATCCACTGGGGCCAACAATGGCAATGACTTCGCGCGAGAAGGCTGTGAACGACACGTCGCTCAGCAGGGACACCGTTCCGATGGTTCGGTTGAGGTTGCGAATAGACAGAGCGCTAACCGCGGAGTCACCGAAGGCCGTCAGGATGCGGCCCTTGGCCCCCAGCTGTAGGGCGTACGGTCCGATTCGTAAGACGTCACCAGGCATAAACGGTGCCGAGGCAATCGGGGTGCCTCCGAGCAAGGTTGGACGACCACTGCCTTCATCGACAATGCGCCAAGAGCCATCATTTCCAGGCATCAAGGTGGCATGTACGTGCGCGACCTGCGGATCCGGTAGCTGAATATCCGCGCCAGCGGACCGCCCTACAATGTACGGGCGACGGTCCAGTTCGAACTGAAAGTCACCGGCCGCATGTCGGGAGTCGTGCTTGCGGAACAGGGTGCTGACCAACAACGAGTCAACGTCGAGATCGGCTGCCGCCTCCTGAAGGCCGGCGATTTCGTTGCGCGAGATGATGCCATCCTCGGCGCATACAGCGAAGAGAGCGTCTAGCAAGAGTAGGGCGCTGACCGCTCCGTAGCGTTCGGAGAAGCTGGAGAACTGAACCTCTTCGGCAAGCGCTGCGCGAAGAGCGTCCTCTTCTTCGGTACCAAAGCGGGCCGCGTAGGCACGCAGTCCAGCTTCGTTGACCACGGCTCGCTGGTCGGGCCGGCAAGCAATGTCGACGAGCGTATCGATCTCGTGGGTGGCGAGGTCACTTTGCGCGCGAAGAGCGTCCCGTGCGGCAATCTTGGCTTGTTCGGTGACCGGGTCAGGAAGCGCATGGCCGAGCAACCGCATGAAGTCCACGGCGAAGCCAATACTCGCGTCTCGCCCGGACAGCGCGGGCTCACCAATATCGCTGCGAAAGCGGGCTTCGAGGTTGGCGGTCAGCATTTAGCGGGCCATCACGAGTACGCCAGCCTCGCCAGAGTCGGCGCGTAGGTCAGCGGCAAACATGCGGACCGAGATGAGGCCGGTAGTGTCGCTAGGCAGGAGTACGTCTGGGTCGCGGCCGATCTGGATGTCCCGGGCGATAATGGTATTGTCGGCGTCGTACAAGACCACGTCGATGTCAGCGAAGCCTGCGTCTCCACATCCAATAAAACGGTATTCCAAGTTCGGATACGGGCGGAACCGGGCGACTCGAACGAGGGCATTCGCACGGGTGTGGTCTGCGACCAAGGTGGCGTAGTGTCGAGTTCTCTCGGACCACCCTTCTTGCTTGGCATCCCACGATTTGGGTTCGAGGCAGCCCACCATGCAGGCTTCGCACTCGGTACGTTCCCCGCAGGCAGCGAGTGCCAGCAGGGAACTTAGAAGGGCTCGACTCAGAGCAGACTCAGAACGGCCTGCGTACACTGCGCAACATTTTTGAGGTCTTCATCCGTGATGGAGCCTTCTTTATTTGCGACTTCGCCCAGTATGTCGAGGGCCTTCAACAGGGTCTCGGTGACCGGGGCGGGGACGTCCATGCCGTGCTCTGCCGCGTACTTCTTGAAGTAGTCGACGACTTCGGGCTGCTTGATGAGGGCATCCGCTGCACCGGCGTGACCGGTGTCTTGGAGGGCACGGGCAAGCAGGTTGGTTGCTTCGAGCCACGACCCGGCTTGGATGAGCGGCACGATGCGCGCGCGGCCGTTAAATTCCAGCTCGGGGATGATTGCACCGGACAACAGTTCCAGCTCGCTGACCAGCTCATCGCGGGTCATGGAGTCGTTGGCAATGCGGGTCTTGAGCTCCGACAACACGGTGTCGATGTCGGAGCCGGCGTCTAGGCTCCTCATACCGAGCGCGATGGCATCAATCTGGGTGGTGAGTTGCTCCGTCGTCGAGGTCTTTGCGGTCAGCAGCAAGTCTGCGACGACAACACCGGTACTGACAGCGACTTGGTCCTCGGAATCCGAAGCGATGGCCAAGGTCGGGTGGTCGATGAGACTAGCGAGGGTCACGTCAATGCCAGCGGCCTCAACAGCGCGTTGGGTCTCGCTCGGGCTTGGGACCAAGGCTGACGGAGCGTCATCTTCTCCCACTACCTCAACGACTTCGGGCACAGCTACGGGCTCGGGGGGCGTGGTGGGAAGCTCAACTTCGGCGGTGCCGGAGCAAGCGGAGACGGCCAAGGCCAGAACGATCAATGCGGTGCGGGACATGAGCCCTCCATTCGTGGGTAGCGCGGTTTTAAAACAGCGAGGGCGACCGGGCAAGCGCTGCCGCTGGAGTATCCGCAAAACGAGGTTCTCCAACACGAAGCACAGCGGCGGGGGCACCCATGACCTCCGAGGCCTGCCCGTCCATCAGCACTGCGTCCGCGAGTCGACAGGTAGCCCGTGATGTGCGGCGAACGGTCGGCCATCCGAGCAGTAAATCCAAGAGTTGCTCATCGTCACTTGGAGTCAGGGCGGTCGCGAACAGGGCGCCGCGCGGAGCGATACAGCTGCCCAATGTGCGAAACAGCGTCATGGCCAGACGGTCGGGCAGGTAGCACAGCAGGTCATCGACCACGACAATGTCTTGCGTGGGTAGCGTGGTTTGTAAGCGTCCGTTGGCTAGTGCCGCCAGGTCATGTCGAACGGCGCTTAACGAGATGTTGGGCGGTAAATCGGTCAGGTCGAAGTACCCCAATGCATCTCGTGACGGATCGAGGACGGTGATGCTTGTGGGGATGTCTGCCAATCCCTCCACCAAACGGGCGAGGAGAGAGCCTGTGCCCGCGTTCACGACGAGTATGCGGCGGCCTCTTCGTTTGGGGGCAGCCCCCAAGACGGCGTCGGCCAGTGCTTGCTTCCCTTGCCGAATCGCCACCATGGTTGGGCGACGCAGAAGCCAACCATCGAGCAACTCGCCAAGGGCGCCATCTCCAGTACCGCGTCCGACCAGCAGGTGGGACAGGGTCTGTGGGCTCCCAACCTTTCCGCTGGTGCGCCGAAGCGTACGTTCGGCAAGAAACGAGCGGACGAGCCAGGGCTGCAGTTCGCGCCGAAGCACGGCGGTGAACTCCTGTCGCTGTAGGGTCTCTGTGTGTGCCGCCCCCATGCGCTTGAGCTGTGCCTGGGCTTCGTCCAACGCAGTGTGAAGTTCGCGTGCGGCGGCGTCATCTTGGGGATTGATGCGCAGGGCCAGCTCTACGGTTCGGAGAGTGCGCTTGAGTGGCGTTGCGACAGCGTCGGCGTCGCGGTCGGCGTGGCCGTGCATGGCTGGTGCAAGGGATTGCTGGGCGTGCTGAACAGAGTGGGTTGTGACCCGTCGGAGGCGTCGGACCGCAATTCGGCACAAGCCTTCATAGAATCGCGCACCGAAATGAGGATGCTGCGAAATGAGCTCGGCCACATCTGCTCGTCGCCAGTGCAGAACGGAAGAGTCTGTGTCCGCACGGACGTCCGCAGACCGCGGAGTTCGGTCGAGAAAGGCGACCTCACCTACAACGTCGCCAGCGGCCATGGTGGCGATGATTGTGGTGGGGCGCGTTCGGGTATCGACGACTGCGAGACGGCCAGATTCGACGACGAATAGGTCACCGCCAGCGTCTCCACGGCGCACTAAGTACGAACCAGACGGGGCGTTGACCGGGGTCGCGATGCTCAACAGCGTTTCGCGGGTCGTGTCATCAAGGGAATCGAGAAAGTTCATCGGGTGGCGGTTCCTGGCCGTCTGGATACCCTCCGCGACCTGCACAGGAAGGATCAAACATGGGCGACAACGGGTTTAGCGGTCTTGACCAACAGATTGCGGCACTAGTAGCAGCGGGCTGGCGTGAGCGCGATGCACTGAAGGAGGCGCTGGTTGAGCTGGCGATGGCACTGCCAGACCGTGACGCGGTGCTTAAGCACATTGGAGAGGCGCGTGATGCGTTGACCGATCTGGAGCTTCGGTGGGAGCTGGATGAAGTGGTCGAAGCATTAACGCCGGTCCCGGACGCGGAACCCGAGCCAGAGGAAGTCGAAGAAGAGGCCAAAGAGTCTGACTTCGTCTTGGTGTACGACGACCCACGCGGCCTGCAACTCTACCGGACCAAGGACGGAGAACAATGGGTAGCCAATCAGACAAACCCACAGACTGGGCAGCCACAGAGCTTCGCGGTTCCGCCAGAGCAACTGGTGCAGCTGAAAGAGTCGCTCAAGGGAAGTCCATACTGGGTGTTGGGTGCCGGCGGAATCACGTCCTGAGACGGCTCTGGCCTTTCGTATTTCTCGCGGCTTGTGGCGGTCAGCGCTCCGAGCCTGTGTGCGCCACGCCCGATGAGATCTTGGTTCCCGGGGAGTTGGACGCGCTGTCTTGTGCAGACGTCGACTCTGTTGTGGGCTGGGTGGAGTTGTTGGCGTCGCGTTCGATAGGGGAGCGCCAGGTGGAGCTCCTTCGCGGAGATTGGACCTACAGGTACACCCGAGATCCCATCGCCTCGCGCGCAGCCATCACCGAACTGTCGACTCAGACAACATCACTGACGTCTCTGCTCGGCTTTCAAGGCTCGGAGGCGCGTGCAGATGCCGTCTGGGCCGGTGTGGCTGGAGAGTCCCAACTCGGAGACGCAGACAGCACCAGCGTAGACGTTCTCGAACGCGCGCTAGCGCCGTGGTCCACGGACACCGAGAATAAGCTTATTCTGTCCGAAATGGACATTGAAGGCTGGATTAAGTACGCGTCTCTGTGCCGTGAAATCCAAGGTGGTGGCCCAATGACCGTGTCTGTCGCCAACCGTGTGGTGCTGTATCAACAGATCATCAGCGCCTTCGAGGGCAAGTCCCGCGAGCAACAACTGGCAGTGTTGTCGATGGGACCCGTTTGGCCATCCATGCAGGAACGTTGGCCAGGAGTGACCTACGAAATCCAGCAGGCATGGGTGGAGGCAGCGCCACTGCCCGGACCCATGACCGCAACGTCCCTCGGGTACGCGAGCGCGGTGTTCGACGAAGACCTCCGTTCGCACGCTGTCGCTCTACACGGTGCCATGGGGCGCCTGCCGCTGGGTGTGGCGAGATGAGTGAGGCCGAACGCCCATCGATCGGATTTGCAATCGCCGGCTGGGTACCTGCATTCGGCGTGTTGGGAACGGCCCTAGGGACGCTGCTGCAGCTGACCGGACGGGTGGAATCTGTGGGCCCGACAGCGCTTCGCGTCGCCGGATTGGGGCTGTTGTTGGGGGCCATTGCCGGCTGGGTTGATCAGCGAACCGCACTGACCCGACCTCCACTAGCGGATGGTCGTCACCAACTGCGTCATCACGGAGACGCTTGGGTCATGGTTACGCCGCTGGTCCTTGCGGGACTTGGCTTCCTAGCGTTGGTCGTCTTGGCCACGGTCCAGTCCACATCGCCATTACTGGGCGGTGGTTTCTTTGCCGCCGCACTCCTCGCCTTTGGCTTCACTCGGCCCATCTGGACGCGCATGCGGCTGGCTCGTGCCGCAGAGGCTCAAGCGTCGGGTAATCGGGAACAGGCGCGTCTAGCTTGGAGGACGCTCGTCAAGAACCCGCTGTGTACGAAGCCCGGACGGGTGCAAGCCCACCTCAACCTGGGATTGGCAGAATTGATCAATGGAGAACTTGCGGATGCGGAGCATCACTACGCGCAGGTTAGCCACGGTCATGCTGCGCCGTTCGCACAGACCGGAACGGCTCTGGTTCGTGTGCTCAAGGGAGACTACGCGGGGGCCGAGACCGCCATCGCTGCAGCGTCGAGTGCTACTCGGGCCGTGCAGGGAGAGGTTGACGGCGTGCGTCTGCTTCTGACTCTCCGTCGGGATGGGCCAGATGCCGCGATCGAGTTGGGGTTCCGACTACGAAATGAGGCCAGCGGTTCGCTTTTCTTGGGGGTGTTGGCAGCGGCCTACCGAACGAGAGAACGACACGAGGACGCCGCGGATGTCCTGACAGCCGAGGTTGAGCAGGCCCTCGTGGCGAGTGGGCTGGACCACGTCATTTCAGAATTGAAAAAAAATCAGGTTGATTGGTGAGCACCCCCAAGCGGGGGAACCCAGATTGTTTCGATCTGCATAGACTGACCCAATGCTCATCACCATCGACTTTTGCCGTGCGCTGCGGCACGGTCTGTGCCTTTCGGCTTTTGTGAGCGCGGCTATGCTGACGGCGTTGTGGGTGATGGCTGTCGTGTGGGTATTCGTTCCGCTCGCATAGGTGTTGGCGAGTCGGCGTGTCGTGCCCGAGTAAGCTATTCAATGTCCAAGCCGGTTGATCGAAAGTCGCAGATGCTCCCTGGTAGTGCGAGTCTCAGGTGAGAGGATGCGCTAGCCCCTTCACCCGATTGGTGGCACAGTGAGGAGGTTGGATTCAGGGGTTTGGATGCGTACGCTGTCGTTGTCGATTTTGTTGGTGCTGTTTTCCTGTACCGGAACCGGTGTAGATACCGACGGTGACGGGCTCTCCGACGAGGTAGAACTCGCTCTAGGGTCGGATCCGAACAACCCCGACTCGGACGGCGACGGAGAGTCGGACGGAGACGAGTATGCGGCTGGCGATTCGGCTCAGGACTCCGATGGCGACGGCATTCCGGACGTACTTGACTCGGCAACAGCGGATGCTGATGGCGACGGTATCGCGGACCAAGATGACGCGGACTCCAGTGACGGTCCGCTCGGCGACCCAGACGGCGATGGCCTCAGCAACCGAACTGAAGACCAGCAGGGAACCGACCCTGACAACGCCGACACCGACGACGACCGCGTTCCGGATGGCAACGACAACTGTCCACTTGTTCCGAACTCTTCTCAGCTCGACACGGATGGCGACGGTGCTGGAGACGCCTGCGAGACCGGCTGCTCGATCGATTCCGCCCCCGACGATCCCGCCTGTGATGGTGTGTGTCAGGCCGGAGAGGAACGAAGCATCGATTGTGACAGCATCTGTGCGCCCGGTGAGCTTGATTCTCCGGACTGTGATGGCATCTGCGACCCCGATGACGTGCCTGCATCTCCCGACTGTGACGTCATCTGCGATGTTGTGGATGCCGCAGAGTCTCCGGACTGCAATGGGGTGTGTGAAGCGCTCGACGAAGCTGAATCGGCCGACTGCGATGGCGTATGTGATGCGGAAGATGAGCAGGGCGCTGTGGATTGCGACGGCGGGTGCCAGACAGAGGATGCTGCGGACTCGGTGGACTGCGATGGGGTGTGTGATGCCGCTGACCCGCAGGACGGTCCCGACTGCCTAGACGGCTGCTCACTGGACACCCCGGACGGCTCTGACCGCTGCGACGGCTCGTGCGACCGCGGCGACGACTCTTCGTCGCGTGACTGCACGGGAACCTGCGATATTGGCGACGGTGTCGGCTCCCCAGACTGTGACGGTAGCTGTGCGGGGTTCGATACACCCAACTCTCCCGACTGCGACGGTCAGTGTGATCCGGGTGACCTACCCGACACCTTTGACTGCGACGATGTCTGTGACCCCGGTGAGCAGCTCGGCGCTGTGGACTGCAACGGCGGCTGTGGTCGCCAAGACGTCGATTCCTCCGTGGACTGCGATGGCAGCTGCGAAGGGTCAGACGATGTTCAGTCTTCGGACTGCGACGATGTCTGCGGAGTGACCGATACCCTGTCGGGTTCGGACTGCGACGGCGCGTGCACAGGCTCGGACCTGCCGGCGTCTATTGACTGCGACAGCGTGTGTCAGCCTGGCGACCAGCTGTCGTCCGGCGACTGTGACAGCGTGTGTGTGGAAGGGGAGGCCAACTCTGCCGACTGCGATGCGACCTGTGACGACGGCGATGCGAACCCGGGTCCTGACTGCAACGGCTCTTGCGGTGATGACGACTCGGTGGGCTCGCCTGACTGTGACGGCGCGTGCCAAGGCGGAGACGGTATCAACAGCCCCGACTGCAACGGCACATGCGATCTGACAGATGCGGAGGGTTCTTTCGACTGTGACGGTGTGTGTACGCTCGATGATGGTGCGGGAAGTGCCGACTGCGACAACGCCTGCGACCCAGGTGATGCTGGAAATAGCTCGGACTGCAATGCGGTCTGTGATGCGCTCGATGGGGCGGGAAGCGCGGATTGTGACGGCGTCTGCACCGCGTCAGATTCAACTGACTCGGTGGACTGCGATGCGTCCTGCGACCCCGGCGAGGCCGGCTCCAGCGACTGCAACACCCTGTGTGAAGACGACGACGCCTCGACCTCGTCCGATTGCGACGCCGCTTGCGACCCGACCGATACCCTCGGGGGTCCAGACTGTGACGACTTCTGCGGGGTGGCCGACGACGGCGCTTCGGTAGACTGCGACGGTGTCTGCGTTTCTGGTGATGCCCCGACGAGCGCGGACTGCGACGCTCTGTGCGACGACGATGAAATCTCGAGCTCTCCGGACTGTGACGGCGTGTGTGAGGTCGGTGAGACTTTGGTCAGCTCGGACTGCAACAATCGCTGTAGCACAGCGGATATCGAGGGCTCAGCGGACTGTGAAGGCACCTGTGACGCGAGCGACTCGGCCGGCTCCGCAGACTGCGACAACACCTGTGGCACTTCGGATGCGTCAGGAAGTCCGGACTGTAACGGTGCCTGTGGCGCCGGTGATGCCCCCACCAGCCCCGACTGTAACGGCGCCTGTGATGCCGCGGATACCCTAGCCGGCGCCGATTGTGACGGCGCGTGTGTTGGGTCGGACGTGTTGGGCTCGGTCGACTGCAATGGACAGTGCGACTCTGGTGAGCTGGGGGCCTCGGTCGACTGCAACAACCTGTGTGAGGGGGGCGATTCAACCTCTGGAGCCGACTGCAATGGCGCCTGTGATGCCTCGGATACCGCCAACTCGGTAGATTGCGATGCGAGCTGTGAACCGGGAGATGCTTCGGCCGGTTCTGACTGTGATGCGCGCTGTGACGCGACGGATGCGGCGGGCTCGCCCGATTGCAACAACGTGTGTAACCCCGGTGAACCCGAAGCGAGCTCGGACTGCGATGCGGTGTGTGATGCGGGTGAGGTCTCTGCCTCCGTGGACTGCAATGCGGTGTGCGGCGCCGGCGAGGTCGGGGCTTCGGTGGACTGCGATGCGTCCTGCGACACAGGCGATTCCAGCTCGGGTGCGGACTGCAATGGAACGTGCTCGTCAGCGGATGATGCGGGAAGCCCGGACTGCAACGGCGTCTGTGCCAGCGGTGATGCGGCGGACGGTCCAGACTGTAACGGCGTGTGCAGCCCCGTCGAGCTGTCGTCCTCGGCCGATTGCGACAGCGTCTGTGACACCGGTGAGCTGGCTAGCTCTGTGGACTGCAACGAGGTCTGTAGCTCCAGTGAAGGCGCGTCATCGGTGGACTGCAATGCGGTGTGCGATGCGTTGGAAGGGTCCAGCTCGGTGGACTGCAACGGGACGTGTGCGGCGGGCGATGCTTCTGCGGGGCCGGACTGCGATGGAGCCTGTGGTGCGGGTGACGCGTCTTCTGGCCCAGACTGCAACGGGGTATGCGTGAGCGGGGAAGCCACGAACAGCCCAGACTGCAACGAGGTGTGCAACCCGGGTGAAGCCGCCAACTCGCCGGACTGCGATGAGGTCTGTCAGCCGGGTGAGCCCAGCAACTCCAATGACTGCAACGAGGTCTGTGACTCGGGTGAGCTGGCCAATTCGAGCGACTGCAATGGCGCGTGCGCCGCGTCGGATGCCTCGGGTGGCGTGGACTGCGACGGTGTCTGCGGCTCCGGTGATGCGAGTCCCGGTCCTGACTGTGACGGCGTCTGCACCTCTGCAGATGGCCCTGGTAGTGCCGACTGCAACGCGGTGTGTGAGCCCGGTGAGGCTAGCACGGCTCCTGACTGCAACGGCGTATGTGCCAGCAATGAAGCGTTGGCTTCGGTGGACTGCAATGGCCGCTGTGATGCCTCTGATGCCAGTGGAGGCCCTGACTGCAACGCCGTTTGCGTGAGTGGGGAGGCTAGCAATGGTCCCGACTGTAACGAAGTCTGCGACACCAACGAGATCAGCTCATCGCCGGACTGCAACGGGTCGTGCGCGTCGGGAGAGAGCTCAAGCTCCGCTGACTGCAACGAGGTCTGTGCGGCGGGTGAGACCGGCCCCGACTGTAACGGCGCCTGTCAGTCAGGTGACGCGTCGAGTGGGGCTGACTGCAACGGTAGCTGTGATGCCGGAGACGCTGCTAGTGGCGTGGACTGCAACGCGGTGTGTGACGCCAGCGACAACGCCAACAGCCCCGACTGCAATGAAGTCTGTGTGGCGGGTGAGTCGAGCAGCGGCCCCGACTGCAATGGAGTCTGCAATCCAGGTGAAGTCGGGAGTTCCCCAGACTGCAACGGCTCGTGTGCGTCGGGAGAGAGTTCAAGCTCCGCTGACTGCAATGAGGTCTGTGCCGCGGGTGAGACCAGCAATGGCCCGGACTGCAACGGCGTGTGTGTGGCTGGAGAGAGCACCAGCG
>JBLHSN010000082.1:0-18613 GCA_047626195.1 Myxococcota bacterium | reverse complement strand
TGATGAAGGAAGCGCGCGAAAATGGCTTGTCTCACCAAGATGCCCATCAGCAGGTCCGCCAGCGCTGCGTCTTCACCACCCATACGCCCGTCCCGGCCGGACATGACCGCTTTGGGTGGGACCGCGTCAACGGCGTTCTCGGCAAGTGGCGCAACGACCAATCGTTGCCCGAAGGGGCATTCATGGACCTAGGCCGGGTGCATCCCGGCGACCTAGACGAGCCCCTGACCATGACCGTGCTCGCTCTCCGTACCAGCGCCAAGGCCAATGGCGTGAGCGCGCTGCATGGCGTGGTTTCTCGCGAGATGTGGCACGACATGTACCCGGGTCGCAAGGTCGAAGATGTGCCCATTGGCCACATCACCAACGGCGTCCACCCTGTGTTCTTCGCCCCAACGCCTTCCCGAGAGCTGTTCGACGCGAACTGCCCCGACTGGCGGACTCGTCCGTGGGACGCCGATGCGTGGACCGGCTTGAACAATGTGTCTGACGCCGACATTCGCGCGTGGCGGACCACCCTACGCAGCCGTTTGGTCGCCGAGATCAACCGCCGCACGCACAAGGGCTTCCGCGATGACGTCCTGACCATCGGCTTCGCCCGCCGCTTCGCTCCTTACAAGCGCGGCGCTTTGTTGTTCAGCCAGCCCGAGCGCTTGCTGGCGTTGATGGAGAAAGTCCCCTTCCAGGTCGTGTTCGCCGGAAAAGCCCATCCCCGTGACGTCCCTGGAAAGGCCATTGTGCGCGAAGTACTGAAGTGGTCAGATGACCGCCGATTCCGCGATCGCGTCGCCTTCATCGAAGACTACGACCTGTTCACCGGACGCATGCTGACCTCCGGAGCGGACGTGTGGCTGAACAATCCGCGTCGTCCGAAAGAAGCCTCCGGTACCAGCGGCCAGAAGGCAGCGCTCAACGGTGGTCTGAATCTGTCGGTACTCGACGGTTGGTGGCCCGAAGGCTTTGACGGCAAGAACGGCTTCGAGATTGGCGAGGTACGGACCTACGATAGCCTAGCGGAGCACGATGCCGCTGATGCCGAGTCGCTGTACGACCAGCTTGAGAACCACGTGCTTCCGTTGTGGATGGAAGGCGGAAAGACCAACTCCGATGCCTGGGCCCAAGCCGCGCGTCACGCGGTTCAGACCTGTGGTCCTCTGTTCAACAGCCACCGAATGGTACGAGACTACGTTCTCGGCGCGTATGAGCCGCTTGCAGCCGAGCAGTGATTCTTTGGCTACTCGCATGTGCGCTGGCCCAAGAGCCAGTCATCATCCCCCCGGCGCCCTCCGCCACACCCGTGATGGTGTGGCCTGGCGCCGCCGAAGATGACGATGCGCACATCGTGGAGTTGGAGCTCAGCATCAACTCCAAGGGCATACTGACCGACTTGCGCGTGCTGTCCGGAGACGAGCCCTTTCGCTCGGCCTTCATGAGCACGGTGCAGGAGATGTCCTTCTCCCCGGCCACAGAAGACGGCGCGCCGGTCAACGTAGTCGTTCCCTACTCGTGGACCTTTCAGCAGCCGCCAGTCAACCTGGCCGGCTTTGTGCGTGTGGCCGGCGAGAGGCGTGCTGCTCCGAGCATTCAGCTGTCAGTCGGCGGCGAACGCGTCATGACAGATGACGACGGACGTTTCGGCGTTCGCGGCGTCCCTCTAGGCGACGTCACCGTCCGCCTCAACGAGCCATCCTTTCGCATGGACCCCGTCACCCTCGACATCACAGCCGGACAACGAACCGATGTTGAGCTGTGGGTCGCTCGCGAGTCCTGGGGCAACGAAGTGGTCGGCGCCTACTCGCGCAACCAACCCGTCACCACCGTGCGGCGCCTGTCCTATGACGACATCCAGAATGCACCGGGTGGCCTCGGCGACCCCGTCCGTGCGTTGCAGAACCTACCGGGATTGTCGCGAACCCCGCTAGATGCTGGTTGGCTCATGCTGCGCGGCGGCTTTCCCGAGGACACTCCCGTCTTTTTAGACGGTGTCCCCATTCCAGCGCTCTACCATCTGGGAGGTCTGACCTCGATTGTGCACCCTGAGACCGTCGGGCGCATCGATCTCTATCCAGGAAGTACCCCCACCCGGCTTTCCCGAGGCCTGTCGGGGGCTGCCGAGATGACCAGTCGCCGGCTCACCGGAGACCTCCGCGTGGTCGGCGGTATCAACCTTGCCTTCTCCCATCTGTACGCCGAAGCACCACTAGGAGACAACGGCGGCATCAGTCTCTCCGGCCGTCGCTCGTACCTTGATACCGTGCTCTCTCTCGCTGTCGGAGAAGAGGGCGCGCAGATTGCGCCTCGCTTCGCGGACGCTCAAGCCCGCATCGACACTCCGAATGCCGGGCTCATCGTCACCGGGATGTGGGATCAAGCCAGCATCCCGGCGGAAGAACCCGGGGAGCTAGACGAAGCCGGCCAGCGAGCCATCGTGGCCCAGGGACGCGTCGAAGGCGACATTGGCGACCTACACATTGCCGTACGCCCGTGGCTGAGCATCAATCGCACTGACCTGTCTGGCTTTCGCACCGAGATTGTCGATGAAGTCTCGCCCGGAGGACGAGTGGAAGTATCCGGAGACATCGGCGACGTGAACTGGCTGTTGGGCACGGAAGCTGTGTACCGAGACTGGCAGATCACCCGAAATACCAGCGATGACCCACGAGAAGCGGTTCAGCGCACCAACAGCTCGACCTACATCGACCCCTACGCCGAAGTCACCGGCGGCACCCAAGACGTCCGCATTCGCGGCGGAGTGCGTCTGGACACCCTGTTCGTCCCGGATCAGCTCGCCCGAGCTGGACTGTCTCCGCGCATCGATGGCCGACTCAACATCTCCGACACCTCAGCACTGACCGGTGCTGCGTGGCGCAGTCACCAGGAACCCCCACGCACCTTCCTGCTCGGCTTTCCGGATGGCCCTTTCTTGGACTTGGAACGCTCGACAGGCGTGTCCATCGGTGCCAACACCCAACACAGCCAGTGGGGCGGCGATGTGCAGCTGTGGGGTCGAGAACTCGAGAACATTGTCGGCTTCGAGACCGACGGTACTCTCCAAGGCTACGCCATGCGCGCGGCGGGTCTAGAGTCACAAGTGTGGGCGCAGACCGGCATTCTTCGCGGCGAACTCATCTACCAGTACACGCTGTCGGAAGCCCAAGCAGAACCCGGTGATGCCTACCGCAGCATTCGCTTTGAACAACCGCACCGCTTCGTCGCGTTGTTCAGCGCCGACCTACCCAAGCAGTGGCGGTTCGGTGGCCGATGGCGGTACTCGTCTGGGGTGCCGATCCCCGGAAACAACATCATCGCGTACGACATCTTGCGTGGAGAAGATCGGGAGACCATCGCGAGTAAGGGGGGTCGACTGCCGGCTTACCACGGGTTGGACCTCCGCATCTCTCGCCGATTCACCTTCAACTCCTGGCGACTCAATGCATTCGTGGACGTACAGAATGTGTATGGCCGCCGCATCCCAGAACCGGCGATCAATGGGATTGATGAGACGCTCGTGGTCTACGGCTACGGCTTGCCAATTCTCCCGCTGTTCGGAATTGACGCCGAAGTACGCCGAAAAGTAAGGAACTAGCCTTAATGTTGGCCTGCAACATCGAGTGGCAATCTTTCTGTTGCAAATGAAAGTCATTTTCAGTTAGATGCCCGGCGTAGGAGTCGAAATGTCATCAGCTTCGAATGTTTCACGGATGTTGTCCGACGGTTCAGACCGGCCGGGATGGTGGCTGCTCGGCGCTCTGGGCGCAACCTTGGCAGTCTGGCCAGCGGCCTGTGTTGAGCAAACAGATGCCGTCGCAGACAGCGGTCCCGTCCTCGATGCCGTTGGGCAGAACGTCGTTCTACCAGCCCTCGACAACTACGCTCGCTCCCTCGACGCACTGCAGACCGAGGTTGAACGCTGGAACGATACGGGAGAAATCGCCGGGGCACGTACCGCATTCGCCCAAGCAATGGACCGCTGGCAGGTCGTCGATGTCCTGCGCGTGGCTCTAGATGACGGCACAGACCCGCTGGTCTTACGAGACGAGACCTATAGTTGGCCTGTGGTCAACGCCTGCCGTGTGGACCAAGTCACCGCGAGCAGGGAATACACCGATGGCGTCGCCGACCTACTCGTCAACGGCCGCGGACTTGATGCACTAGAGCACCTCCTCTACGCCGGCACGGACAACGTCTGCCCAAGCCAGGTTGCGCCCAATAGCGACGGCACCTGGGACACACTAGACGACCTAAACGGTGACCGGGCGGCGTATGCTGCGGCCATTGTGGACGATCTCCAGGCGCAAGAGGCGCTCTTCCGAAGCACCTGGGAAAACGCACGTCCGGCAAGTCTTCAAGCCCTCATCGACGGCTTGTTCGTCTTCGAGACCGAGATCAAAGACGCCAAGGTCGGTCACCCGCTCGGCATCATCGACTGCGACGATTTCGACTGTGCCGATTCGGCTGAAGGGAATGCCAATAGCAACTCCAGTGCCTGGATAGCCGCTAATCTCGAAGGGTTCCGCGCCCTGTTCACCGGCGGTGACGGCCTGGGTGTCGACGACCTGCTCACTGAAATCGGTTCAGGCGACGTCGCGGTGGATGTTGTAGAGCGGACCACGACAGCCATCGCCATGGCCGAAGCCCTAGACGGCAGCCTGTCCTCGGAAATCGTCAACAACCGCCAGGCCGTCGTCGAGTTGTACGACGAGCTCAATGCTATCGATGAGCTTCTCCGCATAGACGTCACCGGCATGCTGTCGCTGCAGATTCCGGCCGTTGTCGGCGGAGATAACGACTAATGAGTCCATGGGTGCTGCTGAGCCCCTTCTTGGCGACCAATAGTCGTACCTACTGGGTGTGCTTGGTCATCAGCGGACTTGTCGCGCTGCTGTGGAGTGGGCGTGCGTCTGTCGCGGGTCTGTGGCAAACCCTCCGGCATCCTTCGTTCCGCCTCGACGTCCAACTCATGCTGGGAAACACTGCCCTGAAGCTTCTTGGCGTCATCCCAGAGCTTGTCGGAGCCATGGTCCTAGCTCGAACCCTAGTTCGGTCGCTGGATGGTGCCTTCGGCGCTCCCAACCTTCCCACGGTGCCGTCCGCGGCTCTCATTGTCGCCCATCTGTTGTCTTTCTTCGTGGTCTGGGACGTGTCCCGGTACGTTTTCCACCGGCTGATGCATCGCATCCCCGCCCTGTGGGAACTGCACCAGGTGCATCACTCGGCAGAGGTCCTCAATCCGCTGACCATCCACCGCACCCACTTTGTTGAGAGCGCGCTCATCGGTCTACGAAATGCCGCGGTCACCGGTCTGGTCGCCGGGGTGTTTCACTGGCTGTTCCGCACCCATGCCATGACCGAGTCCATTGTCGTCATCTCAACCGTAGGCATCATCCTCAACGGCATCTGGGGCAACCTCCGCCACAGCCACATCTACATTCGCTTTGGCCGCTGGGAACGCGTGTTCGTCAGCCCCGCACAGCATCAACTCCACCACGCAGATGACCCAGCTCATTACGACGTCAACTTTGGCGTGTGGTTCAGCCTGTGGGATCGCCTCGGCGGCACCTGGAAGGCATCTCCGGAGGTCGCCCCCACCGTCTACGGACTCGGCGAGGCACGCAACCATGGCACAGGCCTGCTGTCAGCATATCTCCATCCACTACTCGCAGCCGCACGCACCCTCACAGCAAAGCGGAGCGCCAGCGCCGCTGCCGCCATCGCCGTACTGGGGATGACCAACGCAAACGCACAAGACCCGTACGAGATTGTAGTCCGCGACGATGACGGCGTTCCTGCGGTCGCCGGCAGTGCCACCGTCTTGGACGAAGCCGACCTCGAGCGCTTTGAATACGACGACATCCACGCCCACTTGGCCGAGGCTCCAGGCGTGTACACCCGCGGCGAAGACGGCTTCGGGCTCCGGCCAAATATCGGCATTCGCGGTGCCTCGAGTGAGCGTAGTGCCAAAGTCATGCTGCTCGAAGACGGCGTCCCCTCGGCACCGGCACCCTACGCCGCCCCGGCCGCCTACTACTTCCCCATGAGCACCCGCCTTGTCGGACTAGAAGTTTTTAAGGGAGCTGGGGCTACCCAGTATGGCCCACAGACCGTTGGCGGCGCACTCAACATGCGCACACGAAATGTTCCGACCTCCCTCACAGGCGGTCTGGACTTGGCTGCGGGCATTCGAAATACGGTCAAGCTTCACGCATGGACAGGTATCGGAGACGACGACAGCGGATTGCTCGTGGAGGCGGTTCACCTCGCCACAGACGGCTTCAAGGACCTTGTCAGCGGCGGTCCTACAGGATTCAACCGCTCCGAGTTCATGCTCAAAGGACAACACAGCTGGCAGACCGGTGACACCCGCCACACACTGGCCCTCAAGCTTGGGCTGTCACTCGAGGACAGCAACGAGACGTACCTGGGCCTACTTGCAGCCGACGCTGACGCGACTCCCTACGCCCGCTATGCCGCCTCTGAACTCGACCATATGCAGTGGTTCCGCACCCAAGCTGAGCTCAGCTACACCGTGCGCTCCGCCGCCAATGTCGACATCCACACCACCGCCTACCATCACTATCTCGACCGGGCGTGGTTCAAGCTCAACCGCTTCGCTGACGGTCCGGATCTGCACGGTCTACTGAACGGAACCGGAACGGGTCGAGACGCCGTCTACTTGGCCATCCTCCGTGGCGAAGCCAACTCGGTACTCCCCGGAGATGCCCTGCTCATCGGCACCAACGACCGTCAGTACCACAGCATGGGCGTGCAGAGCCGCGTGCGCATTCGCGGGTCATTCCTCGGCGAGCCTGGCGCTCTGCGGACCGAGCTCGGTCTTCGTGTACACGGTGATATCGTGGACCGACTGCACACCGAAGACCCACACGCCATGACCAATGGCACGCCTGTTCGAACGGAAGACCCGCGCCTGACTAACACCGATACGCGTGCCAGTGCCATCGGTGTTGCGGCGCACGCGCTGACAGACATGCGGTTAGGCTCCTGGCATATCAGTCCGAGTGTTCGAGTCGAAAATGTGCTTACCCAGCTCAATGACCGCCAAGACCCTACGAGCGGAGAAAAGCTGACACACCGGGTCAGCGTGCTGCCAGGACTCGGTGTTCGCGTCGAAGCCACTCCCACTGTGGACCTCTTCATGGGAGCCCACCGCGGCTTCTCGCCTGTCGCTCCGGGGCAGGCTAAAGACGTGCGGCCCGAGAGTAGCTGGAACGGCGAGCTTGGCGCCAGATGGGCCAGCGGAGACCGCGGAGCAGAGCTGGTTCTCTTCGGAAGTGACTACACCAACCTCGTGGGTGCCTGCACCTTTGCTGCCGGATGCGCAGACAACGACGTTGGCTTGCAGTTCAACGGAGGTCAGGTCCGCATTGGCGGCGTTGAATCGTCTTACAGCGACAATGTGCCGCTCGCACCGGGCCTGTCGATGCCCATTCAAGCCAACTACACGCTCACCGCCGCTGCTTTCCAGTCCGACTTCGTCTCCGCCTTTCCACAGTTCGGCAACGTACAAGCCGGCGACCAGCTGCCCTACGTCCCAACCCATCAAGCACACGCACGAGTCGGTCTGACCAGCGAGCGAGTCGGCGTAGACGTCGGTGCGACCGCCCGCTCGGTCATGCGTGACAGTGCCGGCCAGAACGCACCCGCCGAGGTTCGTGCGCTATTTACCCTAGACGCCGCCGCACACGTAGATGTCGACCGCCACATCACCCTGTACACCACCCTCACCAACGCCCTTGGCGCCACAACCACGGTGTCATTGCGCCCGTTCGGAAGCCGGCCAACAGCGCCGCGTCAGGTGATGTTTGGGGTGAAGATTCGCTAGTCAAAGCTAAACGCACCCTGGACGTCCGCCTCACCTCCGTCTCCGACCCCCTGTCTTAGCGAACGTAGACAATCTCGACCGAGCCAGGGCCATGGTTCTCACCGAACGTACTCGACTGATTCACGCCAGCATTAAAGGACCCGCCGCCGCCGCTGCGACCGTAGGAGCTCCAGCCGCAGCACGCGCCGCCACCCGAGTAGCCGCCGCCGCCACCAGCACACAGTTCTGCACCTCCGCCACCGCCAAAGCCGCCGTGCGCAGTAACGGAGTGACTGGTCGCGTATCCGCCAACTCCACCGGCAAGGAAGGACTGTGCAACAGCACCCGAGTTGCCAACAGCCGTACCGTTGCCGCTGAATCCAGCACCTGTTCCCACATAGTTATTGCCGCTGACTACCCTTCCACCGCCTCCGTTGGTTCCCCCGGCGCTCTGGTAGTTCACGTGATGAGCCACCGACTCACCCGAAGTCTCCAAGCGACCGTGACCGCCCTGGGCGAACGAATAGCTGGGATCGTTACCCCCACCGCCGCCGCCTGCGACAACCAGGGGGCTATTGCTCGCATCCACTACAAACGTACCGCCGCCACCGCCACCAGGCTGGTGTCCGTAAGCATTATGCAGAGGCGCTACGCCCATCTGGCCGACCAAGACCTTGATCACATCGCCTGCGTTCAAGGAGAACTCGCCCGTCATTCTAACGCCTAAGCCGCCGAGTCCAACCGCATGCGTTCCACCGGCGTAGGTCCCCACTGCGCCCTCAGCGCCGCGTGCAGTGATTCGGTAGGTCCCCGTCACAGGTATCGTCCAGTTCTGGACCCCTGCACTGACCGTCACATCTCCAGCGAGCGTGGTGCTTGAGTACGCCGTGTTGCAGGCACTCTGGGGAGGTCCACCGCGACCGGTCTGACCACAGTTGGTAAAGGTGACCCTGTCGCTCTCTTGCACGCCAGAGCCAATCGAACGCCAATCACCCGACACGCAGACCTTGACCTGGTCAAGAGCCGGGTCGTACACCAGCCCCCCCTCATCCGTGCACCCAACGTCGCTATTTTGCCCGAGTACGAGCACGTTGTCACCGGTCAGCTTTACATCACCGACCACGGCCGAGGCCACTGCTGCCCGTGGCACGTGCGTGATGGGCTGTTCGCTGACAACCCCAGCGGTCGTCACGCGAATCCACTCCGCCGCTTCAAACACACTGCTGTCTAGCGCCACGTCGTTTGTGTCGTGGGTCACCATCAAGCTGTAGTACCCATCGGCGACTGAAACGGTGGCCAGTAGCGAAAAGGTCGCCCCGCCCCCCTGTGAATCGGCCAACTCAAACACCACATCCGCGTCACCGTTGACCGCTGAACCACTCGCGTCCAACAATCGACCCTGGTGCGTGACAGCCACCGGTGAGCCCATGGCCGAGCTGGCAACAAAAAGACCCACGAGTCCAAAAGACAAACTACGCATTCTACCTCCGAAGGCATCGATATTATCGGAAAGCCCCGTGAGTGCATTGCACCTCGTCGGCCGGAGTCCCCAGTGGCACATACGAGGCCTACTATGAATTGGTGTCAATGCAGCAGGGGTCGCGACTCAGCTTCTCTGCGACAAACTGTGCCGATGACACGCGGTACGTCTAGGCGACGCAACCCCACCAATCCCGGTGGGGCGTGCGCCAATCGCAAAGGCAGTCCGCACCGCCCTGCGCAGCCCGTGAATCTTCCGAATGGGTACTGACGCGACATGACGAACCGCTGCGATTGAGCGCAGCTAGCTTATGAAAGCGCCTTTCTGCTCTTCCGGAGTCTGCCACTGGCGAGAAAGCCCCACATCATCTGCGTAGTCGGCGATTTCCTTAAGCGTCCGTTCCTCATCCCAGTCGAGCAACCCAGCCATGCGCTTGGCAACCGCTTCAGCGCACTCCAGACCTTGGTCCGGAGCGCGATAGATGATCTGGGTACGACGGTGCAAGACGTCCGTGACGGTGGCAGCAAGTTCTTCTTCGACCGCCCAGTCCACCTGAACCAGGATGTCCGGTAGCCCGGCGATAAGCTTGGTGCCTAAGGTCTCGTCCGCAGCAACCCGCTTTGCCAAATCCACACCACGCATGCCGTAGGTGTCGCCCAAGTGCCGGCTTGTGACGCTGTCCAACCGATTCTTCGACGCCTTGCGAATGACCTCTGCCACCGCGTCATGGTCGTCATCGGCGGGCCAACCAATCGCGCCCGGAAGCGGCTCACGGTCGGTATCGCTTGCTGACAGGCCGTCGGGCAAGCGATTCTGGAGCCGAAGCAACTTAACCGCGGTGTCTACGACTTCGGCCGCCATGCGCCGGTAGGTCGTGAGCTTTCCACCCGCAATGGTGATGAGGCCGTCTTGGCCCACAACAATCTGGTGCTCGCGCGACACCGCAGACTCATCCACATCTCCGCGAATACCGCCTTCGTTGACGGGCTTCATCAGCGGACGCAGACCGGCCCAGGTGCTGACCACGTCAGACCGCTGAATCAGATTGTCAGGGAAGTAATGCCCTGACGCACCGATCAAATAGTCAACATCTTCAGAGGTAGCGGCGACGTCGGCGGGGTCCGCGTCGTAGTCGGTGTCGGTGGTGCCAATGTAGGTGTGGTCTCCCCAAGGCAGAGCGAACAACACGCGCTCATCTTCGGGGTGAAAGAGCACAACTGCGTTCTCAACAGGCAGTACCGACCGCTTGACCACAATATGCACACCCTTCGTTGGGCGCAACAGTCGACCGCCACCGAGCGGCTTGCTCATGGCGATGGTCTTGTCGGTCCACGGTCCGGTCGCGTTTACAACAGCGTGAGCGCGGACCTCTTTGAGCTCCCCAGTCAGAGTATTCTCAACAACAACGCCCCCAACACGGCCGTCATTATCTTTCACAAAGCTGTTGACCTTCGCTCGCGTGGCAATAATCGCTCCAGCTTTGGCGGCGTCCAATGCCGTCTCTAGGGTCAAACGGGCATCGTCCGTCGAACAGTCCCAGTACAGCGGTGCCCCCTTGAGCCCCTCTTGCTTCAGCGTCGGTTCCTTCTCCGCCACCTGCTTGGCACCCAGCTTCTGATGGATGCGCGGCGAGCGGAACAAAGAGAGTCCGTCGTACAACCACATGCCCGTATTGACGACGAAGAGGTTGTGCCGGCTTCCCTTGTACACCGGAAACAAGAAGCCCAACGGATTGACGAGGTGAGGCGCAATATCGAGGAGAATACGACGTTCGCTGACCGCCTCAAACACCAAGCTGAACTCGTAATGTTCGAGATAGCGAAGTCCGCCGTGAACAAGCTTGCTGCTTCGCGAGCTGGTTCCGTACGCCAAGTCTTCCATCTCTACGAGCGCCACCGACAGACCACGCCGCGCTGCATCTCGTGCAATGCCAGACCCAGTGACCCCGCCGCCAACGACCAACAAGTCCACCTGACCACCCAGGCTGTCCCACATCTGTTCGCGAGTCTTCATGATGTTTCTCCGTCTGTATGTAGGACTCGGGAGCCCCACTCTACCGGCTCGCCAGCACGAATCTGGGCGAAAGAAGCGCGGCCGACCGCCGCCTGCCCAGTCGCCACACTGTGTGCATATGCTTGTGCTTCCAGTTCTTGGCGGGCTGCCGCATCTTGACCCACACAATTCAGCACCGCTTGCTTGAAAGCAGCGACCGCTGTTGGAGACGCCATGATGGCCTTCTTCGCTAGGAGTCGCGCGCGCGCCAATCCATCGTCTAGGTCTGGCAAAGACTCGTGAACTAGCCCAATCCGAGCCGCTTCACCCGGTCCAATCCGCTCACCGGTCATGCCCAGACGCAGCGCGTGGCCCACGCCAATCTCCGTCCACAGCTCGCTCGTTCCCCCCGCTCCCGGCACGATGCCAAGCGTTGTTTCGGGCAAGCCAAACACAGAGCCGTCCGTCGCAATCCGCCAGTCTGCAGTGAGTAGGAACTCCGTCCCCCACCCCAAGGCAACCCCATTGACTACGGCCACATGAAACACCGGTGCTCTACGAAGCGATGCGAGCACCGACCGCTGCCAGCGAACATGTGCGCGAACCCTGTCGTCGTCCCAGCCGGCGCGCTCTGTCACGTTGGCGCCCGCCACAAAAATGGGCGTACCGCGAGAAGAGGTCTTGGTGCTGTAGGTAATGAGCGCCCGCGGACCCTCCGGTAGGGACAACTGTTCGACCAGCGCTTCCAGCTCGATGAGCTGTGCGGAGCCCATCTCGTTGGCCTTGCCATGCTCCATACGGAGGACTGCAATTCGGCCCTTGTCTTCAAGCGTGATGTTTAGAGTGGGTGTCGACATTCCGGACCTCGGTTCAGGAGAGCCGCGTATTTCACTGCGTGGGCGTGGGCGAGGTCGATGGACGAGAGGAGACCGGTTGGCGTCCGCCAAGACCAAACCTGTAACTACCAAACCGGACGCGCAGTCATCCCATTGGGCCTCGGTCCCGCGCTCCACAACTACAGGCGCAAACTCTTGAGCCCCAACACCCACTCCATCGACGGCACAACAATCGTCGCCCAATCGTGGGGCTCAACCGGGAGCGTTGAGTCCACGGTCGGTCAACCACTGCGTACTGGCCGCGTCTCCGCTCCATGCCTTGGCTTGGTGCCACCACACAGGAACTCCAGCCAGCTCCTTCTCCGCTGTTTGTAGCTGGTCTTGCGCAAGAAGCCCCGCCTGAACACCCAGAACGCGGGCCCGACCGGCTCTGTAGGTCGCACCGCACGCTGTTGCCGCGTCGATAGCCGCAAGGTGGGCGACGCCGTCACGCTCGCTTAGGGCAACAGCCAAATCAAGATCGATGCCAGTCAGCACCAAGTTGCGGTCCTTGGCTCGACTCCGCATACCCCGGACTGCGGCAATCGCATCGCCCTCGGCTCCCAAGACGGGAACCCGAGCCAGCGAGACTTGCATCATCGCGGCCATGCGCAAAAGCGCCGCTAGAGCCGACCACTTGGGTCCATTACGCCGCTCCTGTTCGTGCAGAGAAATGGCCTTATGACGTGCCGTCATGGCAGCCGACGAGTCGCCCATGAGTTCAAACATTTCGGCGCGTTCGCCAGCTACTGCGGCCTGTCCAGACAACCCAGGAAGCTCTGCAGCCGCCTGATCAAGGAGTGTCTGGGCAGCGTTCATGTCGCCCATCAAACGAGCACACTGGGCCTGACGGAAGGCCCGAGTCGCCGAAACCAACGGGTCGTCACCCGTGATGCGCGACGCCCATTTCTGTGCGCCAGAGACATCGCCCGTGGCCAGCGCCAGGTCGACCTGCCCATCGGCAACCACCGTCTGGGCGTGAGAAGGCCCAAGCATGGCTTGCATCAACACTTGGCGTGCGTCAGCCAGTTGCCCTTGCGCGGCCAAGCAGCCCGAGCGCTTGACGCGTACTACCGTAGCAAGCGCGACATCTTCGGTGAGCAATAAGGCGGTCTTGAGCGCCTTGTCCGCCAATGCTGGCCGGTCATCACGACGGAATGCCTCCCCCGCAGCATCCCAGGCCCGTGCGGCACGGTCGGGGTCTCCGCCACGGCCAAGCGCTTCTGCAATCGATGCCCAAGCACCAGCGGCTTTAGCCCACTCCCGCTGCTGTTCGAAGGTCCTTGCCGCTGTTTCCTGTGCTTCTAGAGCGCTACTCATCGGTGGCACACGAACCGATCCATTCTTCGGACGCTACATTGAAGTCGAACGCACACGATGCGGCCGCTTGGTCAATCTCGAACGTCTTACGGCGCAAGCGACTCCCCACTGTCGGCGTCACATTCGTGCTCATCCGCCCCCCGAGCATCGACATCTGGCAAGTCCCCTGACCATCCCATTCGGCACGAAGCCCGGCAGTCTGGCTGAACGTCACTTCTGTTACCGATCCGCTGACCGTCAGCGTCACCGGTACATGCACCGCACTCGCGTCATCTTCGGTGACTACACATGGAACTGCGACAACCTCGTCTGGCATGACAGCCGGGACGACGACAGGTTCAGGGTCACGCACATCCGGGACACCTGAATTCCAAGGTTGAAGCACAGCCAGCGCGATGCCAACCCCAACAACCAGCAGCAGTACCAAGACCACGACCAATCCAAATCCGGCCACGGCAAACGTCATCGCCCCGCGGGACGTTGCTGGCGCTTCCCGAAGGTCATGACCAACCGGACGGTTTGAGGTCGGAGCAAGGCTCCTCGGAGCCACTTGCGGGGCAATGGACTGAGTTCCCGCTACTGGTGCAGGAGGTGGGGGGGGTGGCGGCCTGCGTTGGGTTGCTGGCGGCGGCGTCACAGGGTCGAGCTGACCGGTACCCATGCCAAATGCCGAGCTGACGTCTTCGTCTACAACGCGCCCGGGAAGGGGGTCTCCAGTATCCAAGTCTGGAATCGCGGCCTTCGCATCCGCTACCAATGTGCGGCAGAAGCGACGAACCGGCATGTCATCTGCGCTGTCCGCAAGGAGCTCAAAAATGTCTACAAGCTGAAGCGCAGATGGACGCTCGGCCGGCAAGAACGACAGCATCAGCCGCAAGACCTCTCGGACCTGCTCCTGCCATTCGTCCGGTCCGTGCAAGGGCAACGCTGCCACGCGCTCTTCAACCTTGGTCTGGAACTTTTGCGGACGCGGCGAGATGCGGCCAAAGTTCTCGAGCGACAGCAGTTCATACAGGGTGATCCCCAACGAAAAGACATCTGCCGCTGGGGTGTCTTCTTCGCCAAGAACACGCTCGGGAGCCATGTACCCCTGAGAACCAAACGCGAGCGCCTGAGTCTTCGCTTCGCGTTCGGTGAAGTTCGCCCGAGCCGTCCCAAAGTCGAGGACCTTGATGGAGCCCGGTATGGTGACAAAAATGTTCGACGGCTTGATGTCCCGGTGGATGACCCGTAGCGGCTCTCCACCTTGAAGCGGGCGACCGTTGTAGGCAGCGTCCAACGCACTCGCGACAGTGGCCATGATTTCGAACAGTGAGGTTCGTGGGAACTCAATGTCCTGCTCGCGCAGATGATTAGACATGCCTTTCAGGTCGACGCCTTCGAGGTACTCCATCACAATGGCGCACTTGCCGTCGATGCTCGTGAGGTCTTCGACCTTCACAATGTTCTGATGCCGAATCAGCCCGAGCAGACGAGCTTCATCGCGCGTGCGCATCACGATTTCGTCGTGGCTGCTCCACTTTGCATGAAGCAGTTTTATAGCTACGATTCGCGAGAAACCGTCGGAAGTGATTTGCTCAGCTAGGTAAACCTTGCCAAACCCACCTTCCGCGATTTCTTTAATGAAGCGAAATCGCCGTCGGGCGACAGTCATGCGTTCTGGCTCCGGGTTGCCGTGGTCCCACTGTACCACGGCGCTCGGACGGGCCCAGCGGTCAGCGGCAAATGCCCACTTCGGGCTCGGAGGCGAGCTCGACCAGAACGTGCATCAAAGCAAAATACTCGATGAGCTTCTCTTCAAGGTCCGGCTCATTGGACATCAGGGTGTTGAGGCTCCACCGACCAATCCCGCCGAAAGGATTACGACGGGCGAAGACGTCTTCTTCCCGCGCGGTAAGAATAGCCCCTATACCCATTGCTGTGGCGTCGGAACGCCTAGATTCGCTGAGTTCCAACAGGTTGTAAACTTCGGGAACAGGCGAGGTCCGCGCCCAGTCTCGCAGCGGCAGCTCGGTGACGCGGTTGAAGGCAATGACGTCGCGCTCAAGCATTCCGCCACCAACATCGCGCGTGGTGACTAAGAAGTGCATGGCCATGTACCGCTCGGGCACGCCACTACGCGGGCAAAGGTAGGTGGAGAGCAAGGCCTCATCTTGTTCCAACAGCACCTTGAGACGCTCGTTGTCGTTGTGCATGGCTCCAGCGCGTTCCGCGGTCCGCATCGCAAGAGCGTCCGGCAAGCCGAAAGCGCGAAAATTGGTGATGCGCTGGTCGGGACGCCACGTGGTGTTGATGAGTGGGTCGACCACCAAGTCCACCGGCCCGGCAGCATTCGAGGTCACGTTAACGTCCTCGAACCACAACAATACGCCGTTGATGATGAACATGGCCAGGGTAACGGCAACGAGCAGGAAGTGTCGCCAGGTCATCGGCCAAGGTCCTGGGGTGTCGGAATGATCAGCTCTCGACAGTAGCCGTCTTCACGCGTGTACTGACGCCAGGGCGAAAAGACGGGGTCATCGCCATAGTTCTGCGCGTAGTAGCAAACCGCCAGAAGGTGCTGGGCGACGATGGAGTACGCATAGTGCTGGGTCTCCGGCATCAGCAGTGAACCGAGGCGTGCACCCCGACCTCCGTCATGGACCCACTGATCTGTCGTAATCATCGCGCCGTAGAAGTTGGCAATCTCTTCATCCGACTTTCCGGCGGACCATCTCCGAAGCGCCGGAAGCAGATTGGTAGGCTTAGGCCTTCCAAATCGGCCGTCATCGTAGCCCGAGTTGTGCGACAAGATCGAGATTTGGACCGCAGCTCCGCTCGCGCGAATGGTGGGGTCCTCCATCGGCTCACGTAGACTTGCCATCGCTGCACGGGTACTGCGAGTGAGGTCGGTGCGATGGTCAATGTCACACCGTTGAATCAGACATGTATGTTCGGGACGACGGATGTACACCGCGTTCTGGTACAGACCGCGTGGTGGCGCATCAGCAGTCGGCGACCACTTGACCCCAATACCCGCCAATGTGCAGTCGCGAACGGTAAAGTCAATGTCTGGCTCACGGTCGAGGCGGTGCGCGACCTCGGGCATGAACTGCCAGTACCCTTTGGCGCAGGCAGGCGATGTAATGTCGCCCACGTAGCGACTCTCCATGTACGGAATCGCCGCAAACACTTCAGGCAGATCTGCCGCTCGAAGCTCCTCGACCACTTCCGCGTACGGCCCCCGAATCTCATCGAAGCGGCGGAACACAGAGCGGGCCTGAAGATGCGTCTGCACGCTGGCAACCACCTTCTCGTAGAACCGCTCGTCCCAGGTTTCTGGGTTGGTGACTCGACGGCGCACGGATGGCGACGCGACCGTGCCATTCGGTTTCATCACGAAGTCGTGAAAACCGGAGCGCAGGCCCCCCTTGAGGTTGGGGTCAATATCCTCTACCGCAATGGTGGCATATTCGTAGAAGACCTCGCCCTCAATGACCGGTCCGAGCGGCTCTGGGGTGATCCTTCCGATGAGTACGGCGGCTCCGAGGCAGGTCACCGCTGCGACAGCAATGATGAGCGCACCACCACCGAACCACAGTGGCACGGTGCTAGCGTTGATGCGGGTGACCTTCCGAGCCTGAAAGCTAGCGGGAACCGGCGCCCCAGCCATCTCGACAGCGCCCCCACCTGCGGTAGCAACGTCGTTCACCTCGTCCTCGTGGGCCGAGGCCAGCTGCCCCTGTTGCCACACGCCAAGCTTTTGAATACGAACAAACTCGAATGTGACCCCACGCCCGATCGGACCGAGGTGAATCGCGCAGCCCTGTGACAGGTAGTTGGGACCACTCATTGGGTCGATGTCTTGCCAGCGAACGTTGGGGTGCGGCGCCATCCGTACCTGAGCGGTACCCACGGGTGCGACAGATGCCGTGGCCTTGTCGTACGCCGTAATCACCGCATGGCGCGCATCGAGCCCACGGTAACCATTGAGCTTAAAGCCACCCGGTCCCGGATTGGCACCAATGCGCACGACAGGACCACGAAGAGTGAACGCGTCCATGGCAGACATGGGTCCATCGAGCACGTTTAGGACAACGTCCCAGCGTTCTTGCATCAGCGCCTCAGCAACAGGATCTGGCCGTCTGTTGGCTCGAGGTCAGCCAGCAGTTGGTTCGGCAACAACGTGTCATCTCCAAGACGGAGCTGCCACTCTCCTGATGGTAACCCAAGCCAGCTCACGAGATGCGCGACAAGTTGAGCCGCAGGAACTGCCGTCGAAACAGGCGCCATAAAGCGGTGTCCCGGGCTGCCATCGGTTCGTACTTCCAGGTGCACTCGCTGATTTGCAACCTGGACAACGTCGACGGGCTTGCTCGGGTCCAAGTTCTTCGCCGGCTCATTGCCACGCCACCAACGCCCCTCTTGGGACAGGCGTGGCGCACTAAGGATTCGCCCCTCCAGGTCCACAACAGGTCGACCGAGCCGAACGGCCGCCGCACACAAAGGCTCGTCATTTCCAAGCGTTTCGGGCCGGGTGACGTCACCATCGCGAATATCGACCGCCATCTCCCCGCGAGTAGGCTTGCCAGCCGACGACCGTGTATCGATGCTCTGCGGCAGGTCAGGTGTAGACGGACGAAGCGCCCCACCCCGACGACGCCCCGATGAGCTGCGCAACCGTGCCAGCAAGGCTTCCGCCCCGCCACTACTCGTAGACAGCGCTTGCGCCACAGACGGTGCTGGGTCTTGCTCAGGCGCCTTCACTACAGGTGGAGGCTCGGGAGTACGCGCAGGCGAGATCGACTCCGATGCAGCACCGGGTCGCTCGCGCAGTCGACGCCGTAATGCGGCCCTTGGGTCCTCTTCTTCAGCGCTTGGTGTACGGCGTGACGGTGGACCTTCGGACCGTGAACGACGGAGCCGCTGACGCAAGGAATCCACCCGCGCATCCTCTTCTTTGTCCACTGATTTCACCGGAGTTGGGGCGGGCGTTTCGACGGGTTTGGACCGGGAGCGTCGGCCAGATCGGGCCACACTTCCCCACCGAGCTTGCTCAGCATCCGGGTCCACTTCAGCAGCTGGGCCGTTAGGCCTGGGCATCGACGGGGGTGGAAGCTCAGCATCTTCGGGCTCATCGAGCTCTGC
>JBLHSN010000081.1:0-18718 GCA_047626195.1 Myxococcota bacterium | reverse complement strand
CGCGCTCCACCAACGAGTGGGCCGCACGGGTCCCGGCACCCGTAGTCGTCGCAAAGCGTTCAGCGATGCCACGACCTACCTTGAGAATCACAGAAAGTACCTGACCTATTCTGAAATCGGAGACATCGTGATGGGAACCGGCATCGTAGAGGGCACCATCAAACAGCTGGGCGCGCGGTTGAAGGGACCGGGGATGCGGTGGTCAGTGGAACGTGCCGAGCGCGTGTTGGCGCTGCGTTGCCTGCAGCTGTCCAATGCCTGGGCTCCCTTCGAAGCGGGGGTGCTGGCGGGCCACGAGGCCCTTACGAGCCTACACATTCCGGCAATCACTCCTACTGAGCAAGTGACGACCTATAAAGCCGCTAGGAAGGCAGCATGAGCCTGGTTGCATTTGGGGCCTGCTATGGGATCTGCAGACGCCGCCCTGCGCTTACTCACCGACCTGCACGGTGAGTTCAATGACTGGGGCTTGGCCCTCGCCGCCTACAATATGGGTTCCCGAGCGTTCCGTGGGGCCATCGCTGAGCAAGGTACTAGCCACGTCATTGCCCGGGTCCAAGCCGAAGCCCTGCCATCGTACGCAGTCGACGTCATGGCCGCAGCCGGAATCCTTCGCGCGGAAGGTCTCATCGACTGAAGCGACGTGGCGGGTCCTCTTTCCTTGCCAGCCGTCCGGTACGAATCCGACGAACGATGGTCGGGTCCCCAGGAGCGAGCTGGACAACATCGCCATTCTTGACAGTTAGGCTGTTGAGGCCTTCGGAACGCGCGAGCTGGGCATGTGCTTTCATCTTGCTCGGCGTGCCATGAACCGGGATGACCATCCGCGGACGTATCCATGAGTACAACGCGCTAAGCTCGTCTTGGCACGGATGTCCGGACACATGCACAAACGCGTCTGAGTCCGTCACAACACTGACCCCGAGCTCACGTAGCTGCATCTGAACCCGGTCCACGCTCGTCTCACAGCCTGGAATCTTCCGCGCGCTAAACACGGCCGTATCGCCTGGTTCTAGGTAGGCAAAACGATGAGTCCCCGACGCCAAGCGAGACAGCGCAGCGCGCGGCTCCCCCTGCGAGCCGGTACACAGCAGCACCACATTCTCAGCCGGAAGAAAGCCGTAGTCTCGCGCAGGCACAATCTCCGGCATGTCCCCAAGATATCCGGCAGCACGGGCCGCGCGAACCGTCTTCTCGAGCGACCGCCCCAACAGAACGGGGCTTCGACCCACGGCATGTGCCGCCATCACCCAACTGCGCACACGGGCAATGTTGGACGAGAACATCGCCACCGCGACTCGTCCGGGCCTGTCTTTGAGCACCTCTTCCAAGTGCGGAACCAAGGCTCCCTCGCTCGGTGTCCAGCCCTCTTTGTCGGCGTTCGTTGAGTCGCTAATGACCGCCAACAGGTCGAGCTTGGCCAAGCGCTTGAGCGCCGATTCATCGGTGTGCAGCCCTACTAGTGGGTCCGGGTCGAGCTTAAAGTCGCCGGTATGAAAGACCGCCCCGGCATCCGTCTTGATGAGCAGCCCGCCCATCTCAACGGTGCTGTGGGTGATGGGAATGCGTGACAGCTCAAACGGCCCCAATTTCCAAGACTCCCGCTCGTCGAGAATGTGAATCGGCACCTTGTCCAATAATCCCGCTTCTGCGAGTGGCTCGCGCAGCATCTCCGCGGCAAACCGCGTGCAGTACACCGGGCACTTAAGCTTGGGCCAGATGTCCCGCACCGCACCGATGTGGTCCTGATGAGCGTGGGTCAGAACCAGCCCTTCCAGGCGATTGCGCTGCGCCTCGATGAACGACGTGTCCGGGAACAGCACGTCTTGGGTGCCGGGCCCAGTGCGACCAAACATCACCCCACAATCAACCATCAGCCACCGCTTTCGGTAGCTATACAGGTTGAGGTTCATGCCAATCTCGCCGGCACCGCCAAGGGGAAGGAACTGGAACGGGTGTTTGCTCATGCGCCTCGGTAACGCCCGGGTTGGCGGGCTGAGGACATGGTGCGTCAACGAGTAGCGTTTACCGGGAGCCGAGGCCGGCGGACGGGTCGCCGGCAATCCAGTAAGTCCCCCACGGGATAAACGGGCGACCGGGGGAACACCATGCTGTCCGGAGTCGAAAAAGCCCTGCTCGCCATTCTTCTCATCACGCTCATGATGGGTATGGGTGCGACCCTCGACCGCTCGAGTGTGCGCGGCATCGCCAAGAGTCCCAAGGGCATCCTGATTGGCCTCGCATCGCAGTTTGGGTGGATGCCGCTCGTCGCATTTGGGCTTGCGAAAGCGCTGTCGCTGCCCAATGAACTGGCGCTCGGCTTGGTGATTGTAGGCTGCACACCCGGCGGAACGACGTCGAACCTATTTGCCTACTTTTCAAAGGCCGACGTCGCCCTCTCTATCGGCATGACCGCTGTCTCAACGGCGGTAGCGATTGTGGCAATGCCAGCCGTGTTGTGGCTGTACGGCAGCGCGTTCACCAGTACGGACATCGCCCTACCCATCCGAGACATCATCATCACCCTTCTCCTCGTGCTGCTGCCGGTAGGCATCGGCATGGCGATTCGAGCAAAGAGCGAGACGGCGGCCAAGTGGGTGGAGCGTGTGGGTGCGGGCTCTGGCCTAGCCGTGCTGTGTTTGCTCGTGAGTACCACCGTGTTCAACCAGCGAGCGACCTTTGCGCAGATTCCGGCCAATGCCCACGTTGCGGCGATTGCGCTGGGACTGGTAGGAATGGCGCTCGGCTATGTCACGGCTACGGCAGTGACGTTGAACGAGAGTGAACGGCGAGCGGTGGCGCTTGAGACGGGTATCCAAAACAGTGCCCTGGCGATTGGCATTGTGGTGGCCACCTTCCCCGAAGACCAGCAGGAACTTCTGCTTCGCTTGCCCCTTCTGTATGCGCTGTATGTGCTGATCTCAGCGTCATTCATCACGGTGTTGTTTCGCTGGCGGCCTGGGCCGTTGAAGGGCCTATTGCCGTCTACTCGTTAGCGGACGGATGGCGTCGATGGACCATCCCCGAAACGCGATTACAGCGACCCGAGCGACACCCCGGCAAACACCGCCTCGCCGTCGCCCCCGCTCCGCTGTGGGCACCGAATCGTAGAACCGACAGCCGCCCTCGCAGCGTATCATCTCGACAACGCTGCCTCGAAACTGCAGTGTGCTCCTGGGGCATCCGAAGACGGGTCCAATCTGCCGACGCCTCAACTCCTCCACAGGTCCTTTCCGACCCGGCACTCGCTGCGACCGGGGCAAAGGAGGCTCCTATGAGTACGCACGGCATGAGAATGGCAAACCCGTCCATTATTGGAATTGTGCCTAGGGAGTCATCGACAGGGTGCGGCCCGGACATTGAACCTCCTGGGTACACCTAGGGCAGACCGCCGGTGGAGCGAATCGTTCGTAGCAGCCATGGTCAGACCTTTAGATTCGTTAAAATCGAATCCACTTTCCTCTCAATTCCATTGGATGGCATCCACTTGGGTTCCTACATAGCGTTCACAAGGAGGTGCTGAATGCATCGTGTCGCAGTTGCCCAAGGTGATGGTATCGGTTGCGAGATCATGGACGCAACGCTTGCGGTGTTCACCGCTGCCGGCGTGCCCATCGAGTTTGTGCCCGTCGACATGGGCCTCTCCGTGTGGGAAGACGGCGTGTCTACCGGCATCACGGATGCCGCCAAACAGACCATTGAGGACCTCGGAGTTCTGTTCAAGGGCCCGATGGCCACCCCGAGCGGCAAAGGCGTCAAGAGCATCAACGTCACGGCTCGCAAGACGTGGAATACCTACGCGAACAAGCGTATCTTTCGCACCCTGAAGGGCGTACCGCGCGGTCGCTACCAGCACCCCGATGTCGACATCACCATGATTCGCGAGAACATTGAAGACACCTACGGTGCCATCGAACACATGCAGACCCACGACGTGGCCCAATGTCGTCGTCTCATCACCCGTCCGGGTTCTGAAGCCGTGGTCCGCTACGCCTTCGAGGTCGCACGCCGCAAAGGCGCGCGTCGCATCACCGCAGGTCACAAGGCCAACATCATGAAGCTCACGGATGGCCTGTTCCTAGAAGTCTTCCGCGAAGTCGCCAAAGAGTACCCAGAGCTCAACGCCGACGACCGAATCGTTGATGCCATGGCGATGGAACTGGTGATGAAGCCGAACAGCTTCGACGTCATCGTCCTGCCCAACCTGCAAGGCGACATCCTCTCGGACCTCTGTGCGGGTCTGGTCGGAGGCTTGGCCTACGCCCCGTCCGCTAACATTGGTGACCACATCGCTATCTTCGAGGCCGTTCACGGCACGGCGCCGGATATCGCTGGCCAAGGCCTCGCCAACCCCACCGCCCTGATGCTCTCTGGTTGCATCATGCTTCGTCACCTAGGTCTGATGCCATGGGCTGACCAGATTGAGGCGGCTCTTGAAAAGGCCCACCGCGCCTGTTTCCGCGCGCCCGACCTAGGCTACACGCCGGCCCCCTTCAAGACCCAACGCTTCCGCGACCTGGTCATCGACGCATTGGAGCCCATCGCTCCGGGGCTCATCACCAATGTTGTACCCACCCTTCGTGCGCCGGCACCCGACACCCAGCGCATGATGACCTCGCCTCGTGCCGGTGTAGAAACCACAAAGGGAGTGGACCTGTTCATTGACTCTGACGCCACACCCGCAGTAGTCGCAGACGTCGTCAATGCTGCATGTCCACCAGGCATGAGCGTGATCATGATCAGCAACCGTGGCACCCAAGTGTGGCCGACCGGCTCGGTCTTTACCGACTGCGTCAACCACCACCGGGTTCGGGTTGAGTCGGACACCGCAGTCGATAACGCCGCCATCTACACGCTTGCCGCACAAGTGAGTCACACCATGCGCGTGTGCTCAACAGAGGCACTCTTGCAGATCGACAACGAGGCGCAATACAGTCTAGCCCAAGGCCAGTAGGCCAACCGGAGGCTTCCGTGCGCGAGCGAGACCTGAACTACCAGCATCTTCGCTACTTCCGCGCGGTCGCGCACGAAGGTTCTGTGCAGCGGGCCGCACGTCAGCTGCACTTGGCGCCATCAACCGTATCCGGTCAGATAAAAGCGCTCGAAGCAGATCTCGGCTCTCCGCTCTTGGAGCGAGCGGGTCGGGGCGTTGTTGTGACCAACTTCGGCCGTCAGATCCTCGCCCACGCCGACGCCATCTTCGCCGCTGGACAAGACGTGGTGCGGGTGGCCTCTGGAGAGAGCCGTCGAGACGTTCATATTGGCGTCAGTAGCGTGCTGCCGAAGCTATTGGTTCGCGAAATCGTGACGGCGTCGTGCGGTGACGATGTGACCCTGGTACTGCACAGTGGCACCGCAGATAATCTTCTCGGTGAGCTCGTTGCGCGTCGTGTTGATGCCGTTCTGTCCGATGGACCCACACCAAGCTGGGTCACCGCCTCAACGCACGACTACGAGCGTGTCTCCAGTGGAATCGCGGTGTTTGGCGCTGAATCCTTTGCTGAAACTATCGGCAACGAACTCCCTGTCGGTCTGAATCGGGTGCCGTGGATAGTTCCGCCAAAGGGAACCGTTCTTCGCTCCGCTCTGGAGTCGTGGTGGGAAGAAAACGGACTCGCCCCAGCCATCAGCGTGGTGGTGGATGACTCCGCGGTGATGAAGGCGCTGGGCGACGCTGCTGTCGGTATCTTCGCTGCCCCAGCCACCATGAAAGACGCCATCTTGGAGAGCTACCGAGTGGTGTGCATTGGCACAACCGAAGACGTCCGCGAGCGCGCCTTTGTCATCACCCGCGACAGCAACCCCACAGACCCAGCCATCCGAGCGCTGTGGGGCCCTGAGGTTGTTGCGTCAGAATCGGATTGAGTACGTTAGGCGACACGGCAAACAGGACAGGAGCTTCCTATGTCGACCGCCGCCGTCTTTGAAAACAACCGGAACTGGGCCAACGCTATCAAGGAGTCCGACCCCGACTTCTTCAAGCGGCTTGCCGAAGGTCAAGACCCCGACTTTTTGATGATCAGCTGCGCGGATAGCCGGGTCCCTACCGGTCAGATCATGGGCTTAGGTCCGGAGAATATCTTTACCCACCGCAACGTCGCCAACTTGGTCTCGCACACCGACCTCAACATCCAGGCTGTCATTGAATACGCAGTCAAACACCTCGATGTGCGTCACATCGTAGTCTGCGGACACACCGGCTGCGGTGGCGTCAAAGCGGCCCTTACCCAGGACGACCTGGGCGTGCTCAACCCCTGGATTCGCGTCATCAAGGACCTCCGGTATGTGCACAAGGAAGAGCTAGACGCGCTCGACGAAGACGCCCGTCTAACTCGGCTCATCGAACTCAACGTCCGGGCACAGTGCCTCAACGTGGCCAAGACTACGTCGTTCCAGCAAGCCACCCGCAACGGAAATGCCCCGCAGATTCACGGGTGGGTCTTTCACTTAGACACCGGCCTACTGGAAGACCTGGATGTGAAGGTTACCCTGGCGCAGCAGCGCTTCGCCAGCATCTTCAGCGTAGACGCAAGACCCCCCAGCACCTAGGACGTCTCCATGGCCACCTTGCTCGACCAACTCAAGTCCATGACCGTTGTCGTCGCCGACACTGGCGATATCGAGGCTATTCGCGCGCACAAGCCGCAAGATGCCACGACTAACCCGTCGCTGATCACCAAAGCCGCTCAGATGCCTGAGTACGCAGACGTGGTCGACGCCGCATTGACGTGGGCCCAGGGCAAGGGTGACAGTAATGAGGCCATCGTTGGCTTTGCTATCGACCGCTTGGCCGTTGAGTTCGGCCTGCGCATTCTGACCCTGATTCCCGGCCGCGTGAGCACCGAAGTCGATGCGCGGCTGTCCTACGACATGCAGGGAACCTTGGACAAAGCCCGGTACCTGATCGGGTTGTACGAAGACGCCGGCATGTCCCGCGACCGCATCCTCATCAAGATTGCCGCCACCTGGGAAGGCATTCAGGCCGCTGAAATCTTGGAGACAGAAGGCATCCACTGCAACCTGACTCTGCTGTTCGGTCTGCACCAAGCTGTGGCCTGCGCCGAAGCCAAGGTCACGCTCATTAGCCCGTTCGTGGGCCGTATTCTGGACTGGTACAAGGCCGACACCGGTAAGGACAGCTACCGCGCAAATGAAGACCCAGGCGTGGTCAGCGTCACCACCATCTACAACTACTTCAAGCGCCACGGACACGCGACCGAAGTCATGGGTGCGAGCTTCCGCAACTTAGGCGAAATCACCGAGCTAGCCGGCTGTGACCTGCTGACTATCGCCCCGAAGTTCCTCACCGTGCTTGCCGAGACCGAAGCGGAGCTGCCGCAAAAGCTCAGTGCTGACACCGCCACCGCCCTGGGTCTGGCACGCATTGAGATGAGCAAGGGGGTCTTCGACGCCATGCACGCCACCGACCACATGGCGAACCAGAAGCTGGCCGAAGGTATTGCTGGGTTCAGCAAAGCCCTCGAAGAGCTCGAAGCTATGCTTGCAGCCAAGCTGTAGGGCGACAGTGAACGAGACGCCCTGTGGCCTGCAACGATGGCTAACGGGCTGGCCCCACATCCGTCGATGTTCTGGATGTCGCGACATGGTGCACCCTCGGTAGATGAATCAATGGGGTGCCGCAGCGCAGGGCGGCTCGGCCCGCCCGGCTGCCTGCTGAGTAACTACGGGCATGAACCGAGCATCATCCTGCGTGCTCGGGCCTTCGCCCCCCTTCCACAACCGCAGCAAAGTTCCTGAAATCATGGAGTGAAGCGCAGTACTCCGCGTTCACCTCAATAGCCGTGTCGGCATTGTTGCCACCCCGCACCCGTCCCACATGGGTCAGTCTCGTAGGTCATCCTCACTGAGCGACCAGGCGGCTGACACCTGGTCTCGCAGACTCCTAGGGCTCGCCGTCAATGGCCCAAGGCCCATCCGTGTCACCAGGCCATCCCACGACCCAGTGAACAGCACGTCGTCCATCAGAATGAGCCGAGAGACCCTACGGGTATGCGGTTGATGCTCGGCCAATAAAACACCGGTCGTCGCATCGTACACATAGACCCGACCCGTCTGGCTGCCGACCACCACGAATCGCTCGTCCAGTGCCAACTCGGTCACCGGGCTCGTCGCCGGTGAGGCCCACAGCCGTTCTCCGGACCGTGTCAGAAGCATCACTTCCCGCTCTGTGGCTACTGCAACTCGGTCTTCACTGACAACAATGACCCTGCCAGGAGCAGGGACGACAAACTCGTCATTGTAGCCCTCGGTATCAATGGTTCGAACCTGTCCATTGGAGTCGATGGCCCACAGTTTCTGCCCATCCGAGACGATGTCACTTGGCGCAGGCAACACCGAAACAACCTCCGTATCCAGCGTGTCTTCACCTTGGTAAAATACTTTTCCAGGAACTGCCCAGCGAGCGACACGACCTGCCACGCCAAACAGGCTACGCGCAAATCCCTGGCGCGGCAAATGCTCCCAAGTACCGTCCGTCCAGACATGGTTTTGCCCATTGTTCACCCACAATGCGTCGCCACGCCACAGTAGCGCCTTAGCGACATTCCCCCCCGGCAATGCAGACCGTTGCAGCTCGCCAGTCTGGGTGTTCCACAGGTCAACAGTTCCCTGCGAGTGGCCAATCGCAAGAAGCGTTCCGTCCGCATGCAGCGCCATCCCGGCAACACCGCCCAGTGCCGAGGCATCTAGTCCAGCCCCCAAACCATCCCACGTCCACTCGTAGTCGACGGTCGAACTCGAGTTCACGCCACGAAGGCCTGCGGGGGTCGGAACGGAAGTGTCAAAGCCCCGCGGCAGGTCCAAAACCCAGGATGCTAACGTTCGATCGAAGACTCGGGTGACCATCCGCTCTGTCGTCACCAACAGCCGCTCGTCATCCAACGAAACGGCGGTTGTTACCGGTCCAGCCCCCGTGGGTATCCGGGTCCACTCCGTGCCATCCCACAGAACAATCTCAGCGTCAAACGTAGCCACGACCAAGAGGTCCCCAAGCCACCGGGCGAGCACCGGATGTCCCGGGATTTCGATACGTTGCTCGCCGTCCGGATTCACCAGTACCATCGAAGGTTCTCGACACAAGACAACCACCGGCTCGCGCTCCGTGACCACTTCCTGGATTTCACCGGTGCAGGCATGCTCCACCCACAGCTCCCGCGCGTGCGTCTCCATGTCAACACGGTAGACATTGCCTCCGTGCGAATAGGCAGGCACGGGTCCCAGCGCGAGCCTTGTCGCACCCGAGTCCAAGTGTAGGACATGCGGTACGCCATCCACCCATTGAATCGGCGGCCCTGCGGTCAACACCTCGGACCCAAAAAATGCGACGTCTGTTTCCGAGTATCCGGAGGTCACATTTCGATCAATCGTCGCGCGCCCACGTTCAGCTCCATCCAGCCCCTTCCACACAGCTTCGGTCTCTGACACACACACGCGCTCTCCGTAGAGTGTCCACCGCCCAAGACAAACCGGCGGCCGCGTGCCTACTTGAACAGGACGCGGGGACGCTGCCCAGCGCATCAGCACACCGCGCGCAGCGGGCAGGTCGGCCAGAGACAGTGCATGGGAGGCATACACCTCCGCTTCCGCTCGCGCACCGGTCAGACTGAGCGACTCAGCCCGTTGAACGAAGCTCTGTGCAAGTGCATGATTGGTCCGCGTCTGGGCGCGAGCTTGCACCACGAACACGCCGACGACGAGGGCGGCGACAGTCACCAAACCGCCCAGTGTTACCGCAGCAAGTCCCCGGTTCTGCGCCAACCACACCCGCGCCATCTCACCGAAGGTGTACCGGTGCGCACGGACTCGGCCGCCGGACATCCACCGCTCCAGTTCATCCGCTAACGCCAAGCCATCGGCATAGCGGACCGCGGGTTCAGGGTCGGTCGCACGCTCCACCACAGCGAGCAACGCCGTGTCCAGCTCGGGGTGTCTCTGCAAGATGCGCCCGAGGCCGTACACGTCCGACGCAGGGCTGCACGCTCCTTGTTGCTGTTCGGGAGCGGCAAAGCCCGGTGTCCCCACCACCGCCGTATCGGGCGACGCTGGGTCGTAGGCCACTCCCCAGTCCAGCACCCAAAGTTGATACTGGTCCCCCCACAGTAAGTTGTCAGGCTTCAAGTCACGATGGACGATGCCCTGTGCGTGCGCATGCGCCACAGCAAGTGCTGCATCCCGTACCATCTGCACCCAGCGGAACAGCGGAGAGGTTGGACAAGGCGCCTCCCCAATCAGGATGGGCATTGTGTAGAACGGCCCCAAGCCGTCTTCACCCACGTCCAGCACTGGAGCAATGGACGGATGAGTCAAGCGCGCGGTGATACTCGCCTCACGCACCATCCGCTGTATGGCAAGGTCCGCCCGAGGACGCTTCAGCGCTACCTGACGACCAAGCCAGCGGTCCGTTGCCGCATGAACCACCCCCATTCCACCGCGACCCAGCTCGGCATCCACGCAGTACCGCTCACTTGGAAGCGGCGTGCGTTGCTGCACAGGCTCTTGCCAGCCCCGTGTCCACGCCGCAACCGAGCCCCAACGGGCCACGGAGTCGTCATCACGACTCATCAATGGCCTCGTCCTCGGCACCCAGCACCAGCTCGATGAGCCCGCCACCATCTGCCCGAAGCAGGTCTCCGCGAAGACCATATTCTCGCAGCTTGGCCCGCAAGCGGACCTGCTGCATGTCCCAGCGGCGGCGAAGAATGTCGCGCGGTACATCTCCCCAGATCTGCTCCGCCAAGACGTGCCAAGCGACCGGCGACTGAGTCTGCACAAGCTCGGTGATGATGCGGGCAATGATGCCCGTCAGCACCACTGTACGCTCTCCCTCCCGCAACAAATGCACAGAATCAAAGCGTGCAATCAGGCGCACCGGCACACTGAAATCTGCGGACCGAAGGGTCGCCTGCTGCACACCAAGAGGCTCCGAGACCGCGGTCACTGGGCCTTCGGGAAGCACAATCACATCACCAGGGGCGAGCTCGGTTCCATCGCGCCGAACCCAACGGTCGTCATCGGGCCAGACCACATCCACAGCATCCGGTCGCCAGCCCGACCGAAGGCGCGGAGGACCTGACAATACTGAGGTGGGGCCGAGTAACACCTGCCGCCCGAACGGACCTTCCAACGCCATGACCTCGTCAGGCAGGTCCACACCCACTACGGTGAGCGACAGACCGGGGGCGAACAGAACGGTCAGACCGGACCGTAGGACAACGTCCGCCGAAGTCTTTCCATCTACCGAGAAGCGCCCCCGAAGGGCAAGCAAGCGAACGTCGCGACCACGCAGGCTGACGAGAGCATGAGCCTCGCTAATCCGAGGGTCGGCCAGACAAATCGCACTGGCATGCAATCGCCCAATGATGGCCCCGTGACCGACTGTCTGTAGCTCCCCCGAGGGCAAGCGAAATCGTACACGTACTCGCATTCGACCAGTCTACACCGGGAAGCCGCGCGCATCGAGGTCGAGACGGCCTCCCAGGTACACCGACCGCTGGTCGTACTTGTCGAATGCAGCTATTCAGCGAATCATATTAGTCAGACCACGTTACCCAAACCTACGCATTGACGCCGAACGGTGTGTTGTAGCCCTCACCCCCTGTGCCACCGTAGTCTTGGCCGCGCTGACTGCTGGCACCCCCCGGGGATACCCGCTGGATTGGGGTGCGAATAATTCGCCCGCCACAGTTCACACCACCAATGAGGCATTGGTACGCCCTTCCGAACCACTACCGAGCGATGCCACATCGAAATCGCCGGTGACGGTTCCTCCAAGAGTTTCCGCAACCGTCCGAGCCGTATCCCCGAGCTCCCTCGATGGCGGTGATGCTCTAGCCATCACCACTGCCGCTCATGTTCCCTGCTAAAATGCCTGCTCACCCACCGCCGCCCACAACATCCACCCGGACCGAAGTGCAGCCAACCCACACATCGGGCACGTAGCTTCCCGAGTTGGTGTACTGGGTGAACCCAAGGGTGCAGGAGGGTAGACAGCCGATCGTTGGCTACGTCTCTCCACGACGCTGCAAGTCTCCGTTAGCGCAGGTATCTGCCACCGCAGACCATTGAGCCTGGCGGGACCCGTCTACACTCTCACCGGCAGCCACCGTCGCGTTGCGACCTGAACACCCTCCGTTGACGGACCTAAACACGCACCGTTGACGACCCGCGCTCCCGCGTCCGGGGTTGCGCGCCTGCAAACCCGCCCTACAATCTGTGCACCAACGCCCATCACGGCGTTGCTGCCGATGGATACTTCTGGGCCGACACCTGCATGGGCACGAATGGGCATACCGCTACCATCCACCTGTGCATCGGGTGAGGCACAAGCTCCATTGGCGGAGAAAGAAGAAGTCTTCGCATTCATCCCCATCAACATCTGCGGCCAACGCAACGCATGGAATTCTAGCTACGGCAACTAGCCAGATCGAACGTCGCATCTTCAGCCCCAGACATCCCAACAAAGGTACCCAGAACAGGCCAATTTCTCGAGCCTACAGGGGTGAGCGACGTCGTTGATGGAAGAAACCAGCGCTGAGGGATATTGTCCAATAATAGCCTTTTAACCTGTTACTACTAGCAAGTCAGCGACGGAGCTGGACGTGCCGCAGGCTTAGGGCTCGACATCCATGTGAAGGTCTACCCCTACACGGCCGGCATCCACACTGCACCGCCCTATTCCCTGGATTGATTGGCTCATGACGTGAAGCTCGGCGGGAACAGCCAGAGACGTTTAGCCGTCTTACTGCCACCAATTCCCTTTTCTGACGCATCAGACCGGTGGGCTCACACCCACCGGCCAGTAGGAGGCTAGGAACAGGTAGAAATCACCGAACCGTGCGCAACGCGGCCGCCGGCACAGGCGTTGGCGCCGATAGCGCTGTTCGCACCAATCCGTGCATCCGCAGCGATAGCAGCATTCGCTCCAACCGTGACGTTGCGACCCACGCGGGCATCGTCTCCTACGGAGGAACCGGCCGAGAAGACAGTGCCCTTGCGAATGCGAACGCCCGCACCATGGTCTGACGCGGTGAGCTCACTAACGGGTCCAATTATCGTTTCTGACCCAACCAAACTACCTGCCTGGACAATCGTATCACGAGCGAGAACCACGTTTCCGGCTCCGCCGTCAACACCTACGCTGGAGTCTCGGACCGTTGAAACTGAGCCCAAGATAGTGTTCGGACCGCAGTCGCTATTGTCGACGACGGAAGCGTACCCAATCACCGAGCCATCTTCGACAGTGGCGCCATTGAGAACCTGTGCGGAGCGGCCTACAATCACTGTGCCCACAAGGGTGCCTCGAACCTCGGCATTGCGGCTGATAATCGAGCCTGCACCAATGTCTGCGGAACGACCGATGATGGCACGCGGAGCCACAATGGCGTTGGCGTGAACGCGCGCGCCCGGCTCAACCGTAACCGTGCTGTCAATGGTTGCGGTGGGGTGAATGCAGGTCTCATCTGACCCGTCCTCATCCAAGTCGAAGGGGTCCATGCCGTCTGTGCAGCCGGTTGCAAAACCTGTGGGAAAGACGGTCAGCGTTGAACCACTACCACTCTGCCAATCGTAGTAGTACAGGTTGCCGTTGTAGTAGGTCAGCCCTGCGTCTACACCATCTCCAACAGCCGTGTAGGTCTCGACGAGCGCCGTGCTGGTGATGTCATATCGGTGAATACGAGCACTGCTTGTGTACTCGAGAACCCAAATGGAGTTGCTGTCCAGGTCGACCGCAATGTCACCCACACCAGAGGTGCCATTCAGAGTGAAGGTTCGAGCGCCACCGTTCGGGCTGGCCACATCGGTGACCACAATTTGGTTGAGGTTGGCCCACGAATAGCTGCCTGACAAATTGGTTCGGTAGAGTTCCCCGCCGCGGATATCTATTGGGAAGCCGCCATAGGCCGCTACGTAGTTGCCGTAGTTGGTCCGGCCGCCGTTGGGAAGCACGACCTTGTGCATGTCCTGTCCACTGGTGTTTCCGCTGTAGTTCGAGAAGTACATCGAGCCTTCCCAGACCGCTACGGATGTGCCGTGACCCAAGACCGACGTGCTAAGCGGTTGAACGTCGGACCCGTCGAGCGCACTCGAGTATACGGTTGAGTGGCTTTGTTGAATATAAATCAGGCGGCCTGTGCCCTCATCGATTCCAAGCCCCTGTGGGTGGAAGTTACTCGCGCCGGAGCTCAAGGTACCTGACAGTGTATAGGTCGCACTCGCTTCAAGCGTTTGCGCGTTGGCCGTAGATGCGGCTATTGAAAGCACCACTATTGCGAAATTAAGCATTTCCCCCCCGATTGTTAACCACCCAAATTCTACCATGACCGCGCCATGAATCAAAGAAATCATCACCACACTGGTCTCGATTCGTGCGAAACGAAAGCCACGAATCCGCCGCTGGCTTGTGAACTCACTATCGACAGGCCATCCACCATTACTGGCAGGCCACGGCCGTTGACGGAAAGCCAAAGACCCCAGGCACCGGTCCGCCTCAACTGAACGGCAAGTTGAAGCCACTCGCGGAACCTTTCAAAACCGATGCTGAATGTTCAAATCGCGCAAACCATGGATTCGATATGGCTATGTCGGGCAGCTGGGCCCAGGTCTGTGGATGTCGACAAACGGCTCGTCTTCACACTTTCTGAGCTGCGCTATAACCGGGCCACTTATGCCAGCGACCCCGGTGAGGTTCAACATGATTCAGCATGGTCGGAAAACACGTATTTACGAACAGCCACCACAACCACGTCCGCCAACCACACCAACCCCCTCGCGTGCGCTGCTGGCGGAGTGGCGACTTCCGCTACAGCTAGCCCGCTTAGGTGTGCATGCCCCACAGTTACTTCGTCAGCGCACCGACTCGCCAACAACGGCCATTGTGATTCCTGGATGGAAATCGCCAGAGTGGACCATGGAGCCCATCCGGCGCTACCTGACCTGGCTCGGACACGACGTACGACATTGGGGACTTGGGGTCAACCGAGGCAACACTGGGCGCGACCGTGACCGCTTACTTCCCACGGTACGGGCACTCGCAGAGGAGTGCGGCCACTCCATCAGCCTCATTGGGTGGAGCCTCGGAGGCGTCGTCGCTCGTGAGGTCGCTCGGCAAGCCCCAGACGGCGTCGCCCGTGTCATTACCTACGGCACTCCGGTTCAAGGAGGTCCCGCCTACACTATCGGGGCCCGAAGCGTGAGCCGTGAACAGTGTGAACGCATTGTGGCACGGCAGAAACAACGCGAGCACGACCAGCCGCTGACCACACCGCTGACGGCCATCTTCACCCGGCGTGATACGGTAGTGGACTGGCCGGCATCCATCGACCTAACCTCTCCACACACCACCCATGTCGAGGTCCGCTCTACCCACGTCAGCATGGGTATCGACCCCGATGTTTGGCGAGCGGTCGCCCATGCGCTCGAGTCACCCTTGACCACGCACTGACCCTCAACTCGATTATTTGTCTATCTATTCGTAGCCTGACAGCGAGTTGCCTCCTGTACGAGCCTACAGGGGTGCGCTCCATTCCAATCAATGAGGTTGATTATGATTACACGAATCGCATTTCTCGGTTTTCTCGCTGTTGGCGCCCTGACTGGATGCGCCAAGCAGTACGACATTGTGACCGCGCCAGAACAAATGGACATGAACCACTACCTCATGGTGCAAGCCACAAAATCAGGCGGCATGAAGGTCTGGGATTGCTTGCATTCACCCGACGGTACGGCATGGGACCCCACGTGTGTGCGCGTTCGCATGCAAGACTCGGTACGTGAGGAGTAGAACAAGCAAGACCCACTGCTACAGGGGTGAACATCGGTCTTGACCTCGAACCCGACGCTTTGGCGTGCCCCGTTCGGCCGCCACCTTCCTAGTAGTAACCAGTTACAACGTCGTCAGTTGGCGGCCGCCCTGAACGCACCCTAGCGCCGGTTTCTTCCATCAATCCCATCGCTCACCCCTGTAGTGGGCACGTTCGATCCTCACTCGCAGAATCTGCGAGGGTAGCCATCGCTCGTCCAATACGCGGCTCTTGCAAAGGCGTGGCCATCCTGACCCCTAGGTTCCTAGCCCCTCTCCCGCGACGCCAAACGCAGTGGGTCAGGCGCTCAAACGGGCTAAGGCCCCGCTCCTGGAGGCCACCTTGCTGACCCTACTTCTGTCCCTGTCCGCCCTTGCCCAGTCAGACGACCCGGAGCTCGACCGGGCTCCGCTCCTGATGGAAGAGGCGGCTGAAGACCCCTTTTTGTGGCTGGAAGAGGTCCAAGGAGAGCGCGCTCTGGACCAAGTTCGTTCTTGGAACGCCGCAACGGTCGAGCGGTTTGCTGAAGACCCTTGGGTAGCTACCTTTGAAGCAGAAGCGATGGACATTCTGACGTCCGATGCCCGCATTCCGTCCGTGTCCATTCGCGGAAAGATGGCGTACAACTTCTGGCAAGACCCAGACCATGTGCGAGGTCTCTGGCGCCGCCAATCGCTAACGTCTTTTATCAAGGGCTCCGACGAATGGGACGTCATCCTAGACGTAGACGCGCTCGACGCCGAAGAGGGACAAAACTGGTTGTGGCATGGTGCTTCCTGCGCCCCCAACTCCGACCACTGCATGGTCGACCTGTCACGCGGCGGCACTGACGCCTCGGAGATTCGCGAGTTCAATCGCGAGACGCGCACCTTCATCGACGGTGGGTTCCACGTCCCCGAAGCGAAGTCGGACGTCACCTGGGTCGACGAGGACACCTTGTTCGTAGCGACCGACCGCGGCGACGGCACACTCACAGACTCGGGCTATGCACGCACCATCGTTCGGTGGGAGCGCGGTACGGACATGGCCGATGCACCTGTCGTATTCGAAGGTGAGGCCACGGATGTCAGCGTGAGCGCCTTTGTGGCTCATCACGGCGGCGAGTCCTATCCATTCCTCAACCGTGGAATCACCTTCTACGAGAGCGAGGTGTACTACGCACCCAACGCTGACACGCTCACCAAGCTGCCATTGCCTCCACAGAGCTGGATAATGGGCGTGTTTAATGGAGACGTTCTCGTACTCAATCGCCAAGAGTGGACCGCAGACGGCCAGACCTACCCATCGGGTGCATTGTTCGCCTTGAACCTGGAGACACTGACCACCTCCACCGTAATGACACCGGCGCAAGGCGAGTCCATTGAGTCGGTCGCTATCGGCAAGAAGAGTCTCGGCATCCAGATGCTATCAGACGTAGTCGGGCAAGTTCGACGCCTTCGGTACAAGAAAGGCGAATGGGTCAGTACCACCCTCGACCTACCCGACAACGGCGTGGTCTCCATCGAAGCTGACAGTGACTCGAGCGACGACTTGCTGGTCTCGTTCGAGAGTATGACGGTTCCGACAACGCTCTACCACATCAACAAAAAGGACCGCGTTACCCCCATTCAGAGTCTACCCGCTACGTACGACGCCGGCGGCATCACCGTGGAACAGCGCTTCGCAACCAGCTCTGACGGCACGCAAATCCCCTACTTCGTCATGGGTCGCACTGATGTACTCGAAGCGGGCTCCGCCCCCACGCTCCAGTATGGCTACGGCGGATTCTTGGCGGCTATCCTGCCGACATACTTCAGCGAGTCTGCCCGCCCACAACATGGCGCGTTGGCCGGTAAGATCTGGGTAGAACGCGGAGGCGTCTTGGTGCTGTCCAACATCCGCGGCGGCAGTGAGTACGGTCCGGACTGGCACAGCGCGGCCCTGACCCACAACCGTCAGCTCGCGTACGACGACTTCTTCGCCATCGGGGACGCTTTGGTCGCAGACGGCGTCACCACCCCAGAACAACTCGGCGCTCTCGGTCGCAGCAACGGCGGACTACTGATGGGCGTGGCAATGACACAGCGCCCCGACCTGTACGCAGCCATCGACTGTGGCGTGCCTTTGCTAGACATGCAGCGGTACCACCTACTATTGGCCGGTGCCAGCTGGATGGGCGAATACGGAAACCCGGATGTGCCAGAGGATTGGGCCGTCCTACAGACCTACTCGCCCTACCAAAACGTCGCTCCAAACATCGCCTACCCGGCCATGCTGTTCTACACCTCCACGCTCGATGACCGGGTTCACCCTGGCCACGCCCGCAAGATGGCTGCGACTCTTGAGTCCTACGGGCTCCAGTTTGAGTACATGGAGAACATCGAAGGCGGACACGGCGGCGTAGCCAATCAGCAGCAGTCGGCGCACCGTCTAGCCATGGAGTTCGCGTTCTTCGCTCGCGAGCTGGGACTGCGTCCGACTGAGTAGCGGTCAGAACGTCCTGACCTGTGCTGTTCAGCTCGACATGTCCATGGGTGGTCGTGCGTAAGCTCGACCGCCCGTAGTGGAAAGACCGAGGGTTCCCCAACATCGGATGAGCGTACGCAAGGTACCCTCTTGGGGCTTGTTTGTTGGTGACAACGGGACACGTAGTAAAAATCGTGGCAGCCGTTTGATGGTGTCACAACGAGGAAACCCCCGGTCGAAGACCGAGGGTTTACACGTTTGCGAGAGACGACGCGGACGCCGTCTCAGCAGAACAACTGGCTTACCAGCTGTTTCCGCGACCGCCGCCGCCGCCGCCGCCGCCGCCGTAGCCGCCGCCATCACGGCCGCCGCCGCCGCCGCCGCCGCCGCCGTAGCCGCCGCCACCGCCGCCGCCACGACCGCCGCCGCCGCCGCCGCCGCGCTGACGCTCTTGG
>JBLHSN010000080.1:0-18735 GCA_047626195.1 Myxococcota bacterium | reverse complement strand
GATGGAAGGCCCGCTCCGTTCGCCCCCAGCTCGACGCTGAAGTAGCCGCCGACGACAGCGATGCCGTCGAACGCCTCGGTGTACAGCGGGACCCCTTCGGAGGCCGCGGCGTAAATGGATACGTCGAGGTCGACGGGGCCTTCGACCGGGCCGCCTGCGGCGCTGGTCAGGTGGCCTTGGTGGCGTAGGGTCGAAGGCGTCGCGAGGGCTAGTGACGGTACAAGAATGAGTAGGAACAAGCGGCGCATCGCAACTCCATTGGGTCACTTAGGGTACCAACGAATCGAGTGGATCCATTGTTACACTAGGTAACGAAACACCCAGAGTGGGTGTACCTGACCAAACCGTCCAAACGGCCGTTCGCTCTCGCGATGAACCGCCCATCTTCAGCGATGTGGACTTTGTCAGGGTCTCGGTTCCCGCAGACACTTCGACCGACGTGACTGCGTTGCCATGGACCAGCGCCGTGCGGATAGGCATCTTCAACGCCCTCCGAGTCCACCATCCGAAAGATAACTCCGAAAGCACCTTACCGCGACCGAGACGCACGACGGCAACCCAACGGCACGGACGCCGGCTCACGCCGATAGAAAAACTGCGTTCGGGGCCGCCGTTGGCCGGACCCAGCAAGGCCAACGAGCGCAGCGGGGCCCAGCAAGGCCGAAGGCAGAAGGCAGAAGGCAGAAGGCAGAAGGCCGAAACAAGGCCGAAGGCCGAAGGCCGAAACAAGGCAGAAGGCAGAAGGCCGAAGGCCGAAGGCCGAAACAAGGCCGAAGGCAGAAGGCAGAAGGCAGAAGGCCGAAACAAGGCAGAAGGCAGAAGGCAGAAGGCCGAAACAAGGCCGAAACAAGGCCGAAACAAGGCCGAAACAAGGCAGAAGGCAGAAGGCCGAAACGAGGCCGAAGGCCGAAGGCCGAAACAAGGGCGAAGGCCGAAGGCCGAAGGCCGAAACAAGGCCGAAGGCCGAAACAAGGCCGAAGGCCGAAGGCCGAAACAAGGCCGAAGGCCGAAGGCCGAAACAAGGGCGAAGGCCGAAGGCCGAAGGCCGAAACAAGGCCGAAGGCCGAAACAAGGCCGAAGGCCGAAACAAGGCCGAAGGCCGAAACAAGGCCGAAGGCCGAAACAAGGCAGAAGGCCGAAACAAGGCCGAAACAAGGCCGAAGGCCGAAACAAGGCCGAAGGCCGAAACAAGGCCGAAGGCCGAAACAAGGCCGAAACAAGGCCGAAGGCCGAAACAAGGCCGAAGGCCGAAACAAGGCCGAAACAAGGCCGAAGGCCGAAACAAGGCCGAAGGCCGAAACAAGGCCGAAGGCCGAAACAAGGCCGAAGGCCGAAACAAGGCCGAAGGCCGAAGGCCAAAGCGAGACCGAAGGCCGCCAAAGTCCAGGCGCCAGGTAACGAAGTTACCCGGGCGCAATATCCTGCGGCGGCGCAGCCGAAGGCCGAAGGCCTGATCCGTCAGGCTAATTGCGACCCTGAATGGCTGCATCGCCTATGGCGATGCCAGCCATTCAGACGTTGAACCTAAAGTGCATCACGTCACCGTCAGAAAGCACGTAAGTCTTCCCTTCAATGCGAAGCTTACCAGCCTGCTTCAGAGCCGTCTCCGAGCCCAACTCCTCTAGCTCCGGAATGCTGTAGACCTCAGCCTTAATAAACCCACGCTCAAAATCCGTGTGAATCACTCCAGCCGCCTGCGGAGCCGTCGCGCCAACCTTCACAGTCCAGGCACGAATCTCCTTCTCACCCGCCGTAAAGTAAGTCTGATAGCCAAGAAGCGCGTAAACCTCACGCGCCATCTTCGCCAAGCCAGACTCCGTCAGCCCGAGCTCGTCTAGGAACATCGCCCGGTCGTCTTCGTCATCCATCTCGGCAATCTCGGACTCAATCGCCCCAGACAGCACAACAGCCCCAGCACCCTGCGTTGCCGCAAACGCCACGACCGTATCGCTCAGCGCATTGCCAGTAGCCGCAGATGCCTCGTCCACGTTGCAGACGAACAGTACCTTCTTCGACGTAATCAGCTGAGCATCCACAATGCTCGCCGCTTCGTCTTCGGTCCATTCACCAGCGCGAATCGGCTGACCCGACTCCAGCGCCGCCACAAGCCGCAAGGCCAACTCGTAGTGGAAGATGCCGTCCTTGTCGCCGCCGCGGGCAATCTTCACGAACCGGTCGCGACGCTTCAGCGCGCTCTCGAGGTCCGCGAGCAACAGCTCGGTCTCAATGGTGTCGATGTCCCGCAGTGGGTCTACCGAGCCGTCGACATGCTCGATGTCGTCACTCTCGAAGCAGCGAACCACGTGCAGAATGGCGTCCGTTGCGCGGATGTTGCCAAGGAACTTGTTGCCGAGTCCTTCGCCTTTGCTCGCACCGCGGACCAAGCCGGCGATGTCCACAATCTCAACGACCGCAGGAATCACCTTCTTTGTCTCGATGATGTCCTGCAAGCGCTGAAGCCGGCCGTCTGGCACTTCAACAACGCCCACGTTCGGGTCAATCGTGCAAAAGGGGTAGTTCGCCGCTTCCGCACCCGCTTGAGTGAGTGCGTTGAACAAGGTGCTCTTGCCGACGTTGGGCAATCCGACGATGCCTGCTTGTAGTGCCATGGTTCCTCCGGGCGGCGGCTCGTACCCCACAAACTCCCCTCCGTCACTTACGCTCGACGACGACGATTCGCGAAGACCAGCAACATGAGAGTCCACCACCCCCAAATGGGCCCGAGCGAGACCGCACAAAGACACCCAGTTGGTGAACAATCAGCGTTGCAGAACAAGGGATCGACGCCACCCATGCAGTTGTTGTCGACGCCATCACCGCGCTCATCTTCTCTCGGACGAATGAAGCCATCGCCAGCGTCGCAGTCGCTCCAGCCATCATCATCCCAGTCGGCTTCATCGCCCGAAGTCTCGCCGTCGCAGTCCACACCGTCGCACAGCTTCAAGCCTCGCGGATTGACTGTGGCATTCCGGTCATCGCAGTCGGAGTCCCCACACCAGCCGTCGGTGTCCAAATCACAAGAGTCGTCGTCTACATCGGAGCGGTCCACCGGATCGGGGACGTCGTCACCATCCATGTCTGGCGGTTCAGTCGGGGGGCCACACCTATCCCCGATACCGTCCACATCACGGTCGAGCTGGTCCGCATTGTCATCATCTGGGCAGCTGTCGCCCACGCCATCCGCGTCGGTGTCCCACATTGCCACCAGCCATCCACATCCGACGCCTGCACAACCCCCTCATACACGCGAAATTCGTCTACGAACCCAGACCATGCGGCACCCCCGTTTGGGTCCCCAGCAGACATGCGCCGTGGGTAGTGATGTGGCATCCAAGGCAGAAGTGAGAGAGTCGTCCGACCTTCCGTTGATGTAGGTGACCTGCACCTAACCGTCCCAGATCAGCGCAATATGGTTCCATCGCCCGCCATCTGCCAAGCGCATGCGCCCGCCCAGTGGGCGAAGCTGTACGTCCACTCCGGAGTCAGCGGTCCCGAGTCGGCGACGCCAACTCCTGTGAGTCCTACCGAATCTCCAACAGGCCCAAATCCGTAGCGGATGGGTCACTAGTTCTTCATGCGACCCATGGAAGGGGTGGTAGGCGACGACCTCCGCGTCTTGCGCGAAAGCCGCCATGAACAGCGAAGGCCGCAAGATCTGTACCTCCAGACCGTGCATCCGTCCGATGGCTGGTGATGGCCTCGCATACCGACGCTGTCAAAGGCAGCCCTAGAGGCGCCTACTTCTCGGCACGCGGACCAATCGCTGTGTCGAGTTGGGCCATGGCTCGGTCTCGCGGAATATCCAGGGAACACGCTACTTCCGCCGTGAGTTGTTCACGGACCCGGTCGAACAAGCGACGTTCGGTGAAGGACAAGCGTTTGCCACGGCGGACTGCTGCAAGCTCACCCATGACCTCAGCGAGAGATTGCGGCGTATTCGATGCCACGAGCTGATCATAGCGACGTTGACGGCGGTTCCATGTGGCACGTTTTTCCGGTGCCGAACCCCCGGCAATCAACGCCAGAGTCTTATCCACCTGATTGGGCTTCATCACGGCACGAACGCACTCAGCATGGAGACGCCCTTCCGGCACCCACATCTGTTTCCTTTCGGCCTCAATTTCAATTCGAATCATCGTCACATCGGAATCATCGATGTTTAATGACTCTCGTCCCGCCACTTCGCCAAGACCCCAATTCGGAACAACAACAGACTCGCCTTCTAAATAATTCAAACGCACTCCTTACTGTGCCTTTACCTTCCCACAAATGGAACCTTTTGTAAAGCGCTAATTTATCGACGCGTCTTAAGATCCCCTCGTGGACCCCGTCTTGGCGGTACAATTCCTGCGTGCATGATGAGCCTAACTATACGAAACCGGTGCGGACGGAAGGGTTCCAGCAGCTCCAACATCTCGGCATCGTTACTACGCTCACGACCGGTCAACACGTAGGCGATTGAATGTGGCAATCCATAGTCACCCATACATACCGCATCCGGATGGGCCAGATGAAATCCTGCCAACTGCCCGGCAGTCCACGGCCCTACACCTGGAAGCACCTGCACAAGACGAACGAACTCGTCCAACGACTTGTCGGCGAGGGCATCCAGACGTTTCGCACGACGCGCACAATCAATCATGCACCGTGCCATCTTCGGAAGCATGCCCGTAGATTGAAGGGCGGCGGCCGACTGGGCTCGAACAGCATCGGGCGACGGAGACAGCATCAACGGCACTGGACCCGGCAGCTCAGTACCGAACTGTTGAACAAGGCGGCGCCAGAAGACTGCGGCATCATTCCATGCGACCAGTTGCTGGGGAATGATCCGTAGTAAACCATCAAACACACGACCGGGCCTAGTCAAGTGCAGTCCGGGGTGTCGGCGTTCCAGCTCACGCACAGCCGGATGTAGGTGCCCCAGTGTCACCGGTGTATCGTTCAGGCCCAGCCAATTTGGAGCCGCTTCGACAGCTCGCTCGGCCCCTGGGCCCCACGCCTGTGCCGTCAATCTTGAGCCATCTACCAGGCGCAACACCGCAGGTCCATCCGGGGTGAAAAGAGCGGTGAACACCTCGCCAGGACGCCGGATAAACGACGGATCATTGGATCCCAACCGTAAAAAACGGAGGGTGCCGTCAAAGTCGTAAGTGTGCGGTCGCTCCCATGCGCCCTCCATAATTGCGTGATGTGGACCCAAGTTCTTCGCCCCGCGTTGCTTTTCTTCTCAAGTCTTTCCTGCCATGTCCGATGCCAAGAAGCCACACCCACGGGCGCGGAAACTAATGTCGACTCATCTCCTACAGCCCAAAGCTTCTCGCACCGGAGCATCAGGTGGCGTGACGCCGGGACCCGTTCCAGAGCGCACGCTGCGGGCCATTTCCGCTATCCGAGATGCGACCCGTTCGCCGGCCACGGATTCGTGGAGTCCGACCTTCCTCAATCTCACGGACTTGCTGCTCCCGCGGGCTGCGGACCGCAGCTACACCCCCGAAGAGCTACGAAGCGCCCGCTTGATTGCGACCTCTGTGTCACTCACCATCCCGCCTGCCATCCTAATTGCCATCGTCTACCCCTTCTTTGGCGGAAGCATCTTGGTCAGCGGTGCCTTCTTCTTGGCTGCTGCGTACACCCTCATCACCCTTCTCCGCCTCCACACCGGCCTCGCCCCTCAACAGGCTGGACTGCATTGGATTGGCTCCCTTGTTTTCGCCACCACGGCACTGACGCTAGCGACCAACGGCGCCAACAGCAGTCCCGCAACCGCTCTCGCCGTGTTCCCATTGCTCGCTCTGGCGATCTGTACCCCTCGGGCCGCTGCTTGGACGCTGTACTGGTGCTGCGTCATATTGGCTGGTCTTGGTGTTGTCGGTGCCTTCGGATTGGTGGGCGGCGAAACCACACCTCTTACCCACGCTGGCTACGGAATCGGGCTGGTTGTCGGCGCCATCTGCAGCTTCGTCGTAGCCAAGATGGTCAGGTTGACTCGCTCGCTAGCCGGTCAGGATGTGGCCTCGATCAATGACTCCCTCGCCTGCGAAGTCCGCGAGCATCGCGACACACGTCAGCGCCTACGAAACACGCACCAAGAGCTGATGGCCGCTGCACGTCGCGCCGGTGCGGCTGAAGTCGCCACAGGCGTCCTACACAATGTTGGAAACGGCCTCAACGCTGTTACGGTTGGCGCTGCATTGGTGGACGAGCGGCTTCACGGGATGCGCCTCGAACGCATTGGTCGCCTGGCGATCAAGCTGGAATCCAACACCAATATTGACCCGCGTCTAGGCGCTTTCGCCCACGCTGTGTTCCGATCCTTAGAGGAAGAACGGGAAGCCACACTCACCGAACTTCGCACCCTTCGGCAGTCCGTCGAACACGTCGCCGCCACCGTTGCCACGCAGCAGCGCTGGGCCCACAAAGCTGGCGTCACCGAAGTGGTAGACGTCCCTGATATGGTCAACGAGGTCTTGGGCATGATTGGCCTGGGCAAACACCACGACATTGAAGTGACTCTGGACATTCCAGACCTGCCACCCATCATCACCGACCGCCACCGCATCATCCAGATCGTGACGAACCTCCTCACGAATGCCAAGGACGCCGTCCAGCATAACGTCGAGACCCTTCGCCGCATCCGCGTTGCCGTCCGACTCGACTCCATGGACAGCCTCAAGATCTCCGTGACCGACACAGGCTCCGGCATTGACCCCAACAACATCGAACGCGTCTTCCAGCACGGCTTCACTACGAAGTCTACGGGCCATGGGTTTGGGCTTCACGCAAGCGCTCTGACCGCAAGAGAACTCGATGGTGAGCTCAACGCCTACAGCCCCGGGCGCGGCCAAGGCGCTACCTTCGTCCTGTGCTTGCCCGTAACGATGGCTACCCAGTTCTAGATGGACCCTCCACCAAGATCGCGGTACCTGCGCTGTCTGGGAGGCACATATGCGCTGGATGATGGTGATGGCTTTGGTTCTCGGAGCCTGCGGTTCAGACCGCGATGGAGACGGCTTCGACGCCGAGTTTGACTGCGACGACCGCAACGCCGATATCAATCCAGAAGCGATTGAAGTGTGCGACGGGGTCGACAACAACTGCAATGGAACCTTCGGCGCCCTGGCTTGCAATGAAGACCCGAACTGCGACGAGCCCGATGCCAGCGACTCGGAGCTATGGTTCGCAGACTTCGATGACGACGGCTTTGGTGACCCCAACCTTGCTGCTAAGGCCTGTGAACAGCCCATCGGCTGGGTAGAAAACGGTGACGACTGCGACGACGAAGACGACTCTGTCGGGGACATCTGCGGATGAGCAAGTGGATGCTACTGATGGCTGTAGCGACCGCTGGATGCACTGGCGACGTCAGCACGAGTGGAATCACCGGCGGTGACTACCAATTTTTCACGGTGGCGGCCGAAGATTCGTGCCTCGATGGTGCGCTAGAAGCCCTCTTCATGCCGGAAGGTCCCGCCACTCCGCACCCCTTCGAGTTTCCAGTCTTTTTGCCGGCCGTCGATGACACACCCAGAACCTACGATGTCAGCTTTAGAGCGCCTTTTGTTGGCATGGCCGTCACCGTCGATGCCAACGGGGAAGACTTGGTCATCGCCAATAGTGTCATCGATGCGGTGCGCCTGGATACCGAGCGATACGGCGACTGTGACGTCACCATCACCATAGACGCAGACGTCACCCCCATCGATGCGGAAACCGCCATAGGTGTCGCAGTTCTGTCGCTGTCCAATCCACGCGGCAACGACAGCCGGTGCCCGAGCTTTGACGCAGACCCTTGCCAGGTCACTCTGACGCTGCGCGCGGACCTTCTGTAGGCCCCGACCAACCATGACGGGTTCTCCACACCGTTAACGACGCGGTCCAATACGGTACTGCCCTGTCTGGAGGTCACCGTGCGCACAATCTGCCGCCCTATCGCCCTTGTTTGCATTCTCGCTGCCGTCGGTTGTCCCGAGCCCGACGGAGAGCTGCTAAACGATGACACGACCTTTGCCGAGCAGATCACCGAGTCCGCACTGATGGACCACCTGACGAACCTGGAAGCCATCGCTACCGCGAACGACGGCAACCGAATGTTCCTGTCTGGTGGCTACCTGGACAGCGTGGACTACATCGTCGAACAACTTGAAGATGTGGGCCTAGAGCCAATCATCGAGGAATTCGACATTGAGGCGTACACGATTGATAGTGCTTCCGTCAGCGTCAACGGCGAAGCCCCGTCAGACCTAGAAGACATCGACTTCGCTGTGTTCGAGCTGTCCGGGTCCGGAACCGTCACCGCCACCGTTACGGGAGTCGATCTCACTGTCCCTCCGGACGGCGGCGCAAACAGCACCGATAGCGGCTGTGACTCACGCGACTTTGATGGATTCCCCGTCGGAGACATCGCCCTCATTCAACGCGGAAGCTGCACCTTTGTCCAGAAGGTCGACAACGCCGTTGCTGCTGGAGCCAGTGCCGTTGTGGTGTTCAACGAGGGCCAACAAGGGCGCCGGGACATCGTTCAAGGGCAACTCGATGGCGGCATCGCGTCCATTCCCGTAGTGGGCGTCGGCTACGGTACCGGTCGGTCTCTCTCACAGGCAGTCGATCTACAGCTCACCGTTCAGATTGACGCGAACGTCTCCGTTTCCACCGACCGCAACATCCTCCTAGACTTCCCAGGTGGCGACGCCGCACGTACCATTCTCGTCGGCGCCCATCTGGACGGCGTTGAGGCTGGACCTGGCGTGAACGACAACGGCTCTGGTTCTGCCTTCCTTCTGGAGCTCGCGCTGCAGATGCTGGCAGGTGGCATTGAGCCCACAAACCGGGTGCAGTTCGCCTGGTGGGGCGCTGAAGAACAGGGTCTCATCGGCTCCTCACGCTACTTCTACAGCGACAACGGCGACCCCAATGACGCCGTTCTAGGCACGCTCGATGCCTACCTAAACTTCGACATGCTCGCGTCTGGCAACGGCGTTCGCATGGTGTACGACGGCGACGGTTCAGACTTCGACGACGGCGTCGACTCCGACGGCTCTGCTCTCATCGAAGAGCTCTTCGAGACCTACTTCGCCGATAACGACATGGCGACCCGGCCCGAAGCGCTGCTCATTCCGTCCGATAGCTACTGGCCCGCACTCCTTGGAGTTCCCACCGGCGGCTTGTTCAGTGGTGCATTCCAGGCGAAGACGAACAGCGAAGAAGGTGACTTCGGTGGAGACGAAGGGACCGCCCATGACCCGTGCTACCACCAGGCCTGCGACACGGTCAGCAATACCAATCCGGTTCTGTACGAAGAGCTTGCTCAGGCAGGAGCCAGCGTCATTCTTGACCTTGCCATGCGCGAAGATGCGTTCCCGAGCGGCAATACCCGCCGCAGCGTTCGGGACCTACCCAAGCCCCGGGGTTGCCACGACCACACGGCGTGGGACCGGTAGCCGCCGGCCCGGGACTTCCCCACCGGCCATTCGTGTGTCTACCGTGGCGGATGTTGTCCGAGCAGCAGCTCACGCAACACTACACGGTCAATCTTGGCCCGGTGGCGCGGGTCTAGCGGCATTCGTTCAATGTGAACCACGCGCGCATTCGGCACAAGCGGCTGGACGTCGCTCCTCGAAGCTACCCCGCTGAACGCCAACACAACAGCGCCACCGACGTCCATCAGCGCCGCCCGTTCCACCCCTTCCAACGCTTCAACGAGGGTCTCTGTTGGGAACGGGTACAGCTCACCCACCCGCGCCGAAGTTCGTCCCACCAACCACAAACGCCCAGTCTCATCACGCCAGGCCGCGTCTCCGGTCCTGTGCCATATTTGGTCGCCGTCATGCACCTTGTTGGCGTGGTCGGCCTCAGCATTGTTGTAGTAGCCCTGATTGACGTGGTCTCCACAGACCCACACCTCTCCAGGGCCGTCAGTCACATCGTCGCCAGAGTCTGGATCGACGAGACGAACTGCCAGTCCAGGAACGGGTGCGCCGACGCAGCTTCCCTCGCCCGCACCCTCTCGCTCTGCGGTCTCATCGAGGACCATGGCCGCATTAATACTCGCCATAGGCTCGGCTTCGGTGGACCCGTACAACACCTCAATTCGGGCGGACGGAAAGACGGCCTGCATGTCCCGCAGCAGCGACGCGGGAACACGGGCACCACCGGTGAACAGCTTCTTCAGCTCGGGAAGAGTCTGCTTTTCTGCTTGCAGCCAGCGAACCCACGGGGCGAAAAATCCAGGCGAGCCGCTCGATGTAGTGACGCTATTCTGCCGCACTTGACGCGTGAGGACGGCGGGCGACAGGCTGGCAACATCACGCAGGTCGCCATCGGGGAGCACGCAGGTCGCGCCGACAGCCAGGCTGTTGAGTAGAAAGACGGGAAGCGTGGGCAGGTCGACGTCATCTGCCGCGAGGCCCATGTGACCGGCGAGTAGGTCGTGCTGAGCCAACAAAAAGCGGTGACTCCGTCCCATTGCCTTCGGAACACCTGTCGTTCCCGTCGTGAACGTCAGCAAGGCCGGCTCATCGTCATCCGGAAGGCGGCGTTCTCCCACAGGTCCACCCCAGACACTCCGCGCGACAGGGCCCAGACTGCGCGTGGAGAGGTACCGTCCAAGTCCGCGCAGGCTCGACACCTTGAGCCGCAGCAGATGCCCCTTGGGAATCGCAATAAATGCGTCAACGCCCACACATTCGAGGGCTGGGTTCAGCCGCTCCTGCGGCAGAGAGGGGTCGACTAATACTGCTGTTCGTCCCCCCCAAAACACCCCGAGAAGAATCTCATACAGCGGGATTCCGACCGGGATGAGCAGCAACACATGCCGCCCAACACCTAGGGCATCCAGCCGCCCAGACACCTGCGCTGCGTGCTGGCGAAGCGCACGAAAGGTCCGCTGCTCCCCGTCTGGGGCAACGATTGCTGGCCGTTCGGGAAGACGCCGTGCCAAGTCATCGAGCAGCTCGCAGATGTGGTCCATGTGCATCTGTAAGCGCTGTGCACACACCCTGCACACTCTGCCGTCATCCACTGCACACGGGGCGTCCTACCTTGCTTTCACCCAAGGAGACCCCATGTCCGACGTCGCTCGATTGACCCCCACCCTCACCGCTCCTCGAATAGGCACTGTAGGCACTGCTGTAGGCGGTCTACTGCTGCTCGGCACCGCGAGTGCGCTCGGCACCGGCTACGTAACTGTCGCGGTTCGGACAGTACCATCGGCCATCGTCATCGCCATGGGAGCGGCGGCACTGACCAGCCCAGCGCTGCTCGTCGCACACCAGCTCATGGCGCTCAAAGCGCCTCCCGAACAGGTGGTGGCGGCACTCGGACAAGGGGTCGTTCGGCTCGGCACGCTGTGTACTGGCCTCACCCCATTCATCGTCTTCTTCGCCCTGACCAGCGGCCTCGCGCCAGTGCTCTACGCCCTGGTCCTGGTCGCCGCCTGTCTACTCGCGTCGCTGTCCACCGTGCGGGCCCTCGCCGCTGTCGAGACACGCTCAAATCCCCAGATCACCGCCGGCCCCGCCATGGCCCTGTTGGGTGCTGTTTGGGTGGGTCTCACTGGGCTCGTTGCTCTTCGTCTCGCCGTCAGCGTCTTCGCCGCCGTTCTGTAAGGAGTTTTTCATGTCTACCACTCTGCTCTCCCTCATCATCACGACCCTGCGCTCTCCTGGCACAGTGGTCGACGACGCCACCTCCGACGCCCAAACCGCCTGGCTTGTTCCCCGACTCCTGCTCATCACCGCCGTTGGCGGTGCCGTGTTCGGCGCGGTCGTTGGCGCGCACCACGGCGGCATTCAGGTGTTGTACGCCGCCATCAAGATGCCCATTCTCTTCCTGGTTCCACTGGCCGTTGGCCTGCCTGCGATTCGGGCGTTGTTCGCCAGTGACGATGCGGCTCCCCCTTGGCGACGGGTGGGAATGGCCGGACTCGTTGGTGCGGCGCGTACAGGTATTCTCGCCGCTGCCGCGTCCCCGTTCCTGTGGCTCACATGGTCCGTCTTTCGCGACTACCACACCGCCATTCTCGTCTTAGCCGCCAGCCTGTTGCTGGTCGGCGGCCAAGGCCTGCTCACCCTGCGCCATGCCCTCCCAACGTTCCGCTGGATACATGTGGCCCCCCTTGGCGTGGCTGCCATCCTCATGGGTCTGACCACCGCACAGACCGGCTGGGTTCTGCGCCCGTTCATCGCCCGCCCGAGTGCAGAGATTACCTTCCTCCGCCCTATCGAAGCCGACATTGGCAACGCCTTGTTCCGCGCAACCCGCTCGGCCACCGGAGACTACGGTCACGAAGGCGACGAGTGGGCACCGGCGTCCAGAGGCCTGATGAGCCATGGACTACGCCAGCACAACACCAACGGAGGTGAATAATGGCAGGCTGGACCGCACCCGCACTGGTCATTGCTGCATGGCTTGTCATTGGAACCGGCGTTGCCATTCAGCTTGAACGCAAGGGACATCCCGGTTCAACCGCCATCAGCGCCCTGGTAGTATGGCCGATTCTCTTGTCCTTACTCACCTCAACTCCCATCGCCACAGGCCCATTCTCCCAGGCCATCCAACGCGCTTTCCATAGCTTAAACGTCACCATTTCAGACCCCTTAGCCGCAGACGTGCCGTGGGCCGGTGAGTTGGCCTCTCTGCACCAGTCCCTCCTAGATGCTGACGCTCGCTTAGCAATGGTCGACCGCTTGCTCCTTGAGTCCGACGACAGTGAAGCCAGCCAAGGCCTGCTCAGGGCGCGAGAGCATGCAGCAACCGAGCTACTGGCGGTCTTGTCGGGCTTGGCCGACCTGCGTATTCAGATCGGCCTGTATGCTCTCGAAGGCGGAGAGCAATCCGTGCAAGCGGAACTCGGCGCGCTACAGTCAAGGGCCCGCGCACTGTCCGAGGTGCGCACAACGCGGTGGACTGGATGACCGACGTTCTTGTTGTCGACGATGACCCCAACCTGCGCGAGGTCGTGCGCTATGCACTAGCTCGCGAAGGGTGGACCGTACGAGAGGCGACCAACGGCGTTGAAGCTCTACAATCTCTCGCTGAATCGCCAGTAGATATCGTAGTCTTAGACGTCACCATGCCGGAGATGGACGGCCTAGAGGCCTGCCGACGACTGCGCATGACCAGCGATGTGCCGGTGGTCTTCCTGTCATCCCGCGCCGAAGAAATCGATCGTATCTTGGGGTTGGAGCTGGGTGGCGACGACTACATTGCCAAGCCCTTCTCCCCGCGCGAGTTGGTCAGCCGGGTCAAAGCGATTCTGCGACGCGCTCGGCCCACTCAACCCGCAGGGGCCGCCAGCAATGAGCTCATTCGCGGGTCCATTCGTGTCGATACAGACGCCCACCGCGCCTGGGTTGGTGACAGCGAGCTCGACCTGACCGGCACAGAACTCAAGCTACTCGCGGCCCTGATACGAAACTCAGGCCGCCTGTTGTCGCGAAGCGCCCTCGTGCGCGATGCCTACGGCGGTCCCCACTTTGTCTCGGACCGTACCGTCGATAGTCACGTTCGAAACATCCGTGCCAAGCTGCGAGAGCACAATGCTGATCCCATCGAGACCGTTCACGGCGCCGGATTCCGACTGACGTGAAACGCATTGTCCTGCCGCTGCGCACTTGGCTGGTGCTGTCGCATCTCTTCGTACTGCTGCTCCCCGTGGTGGCTTTACTGGCAACGCGCGCGTTGGCCTATGACCTGCGAGACCAGACCCGGCGGACCTTGGAATACCAAGGCGTTCTCATTGCCATGCTTGCTGCCGATGCTGTCGAAGACGCACGCCGAGACCTACCTAAAGCGGTACTGGCAGACGCCAAAACCCCCCTGACTAGCGTTCTTGTACGGACCAAACGCGCCACTCTGGCAGGCATTCGTCTGGTAAACGCCAACGGCGTTGTCGTCGCGAGCAGTGGTGAGGGTCTCGGTCAGGACTTGTCCACAGATACCGAGGTTCAGCAAGCCCTACGGACCCACGCAGTGGGCGTTGCCGTTCGGCCCCGACCGGGCGCTCCCAGCCCACTGCAGATTGTCAGCCGCTCACGGCCAAGCGCGGGTCCACCAAGTTCCTCGGTGCAACGCTACCAATCACAGAGCCGCCACGCGAACGTGCGCCTGTTCGTCACCGTCCCCATCGTTCTCGACGGCGAGCTGCTGGGTGCAGTGGTGATGTCGCGGACTCCCCGTGAGGAGATTCAAGCCATTTTCCAGATGGCTCCACGCCTGTGGTGGGGTGCGCTCGCGGCCTTGTTCGCGACCATCGCTCTCGCCCTGTTCTACGGCTACCTGTTCAGCCGCAGCCTACGCCACATGGCCAAATTGTCCTCCGCCATCGCCCAGCATCCGGGACGCGCCGGCGTTCTTCTGGACGGTCCACGCAGGTCGCATGTGGCCGAGGTCGCCGGCGTTGCGGAAGCACTCATTGCGACCGCAGACCGGCTCGATACCCGCCTGGCCTACATTGGCGAGTTTGCTGCCAATGTGTCGCACGAGTTTCAGACGCCGCTGTCCACGCTCCGCGGCACCATCGAGCTGATGCAAGACGACGACGACATGCCCGCTGCGCAGCGTTCCCGCTTCCTCAACAATGCAGGAGACGAGCTCGTCCGTCTCGAGCGCTTGGTCACCGGTCTGTTGGCCTTGGCACGGGCTGAGCAAGTCCTTGCACGCGAGCCGGTGGACCTAGACGCCGTGCTGCACACCCTGGCGGAACGCCATGCACCCACGTCAATTCAAGGCACTGCCGGTCACATTGCCGGCGACGCGCATCAGCTACAGACCGTGTTTGGCAACCTACTCGCCAACGCACATCGCTACGGCGGCGACACCGTGTGGATGCGCATCACCCGGACCGCGCACACCGTTCAGGTGACCGTGTCCGATGACGGACTCGGCATCTCGCCAGTGAACCAGATGCACATCTTCGACCGCTTCTTCACCACCGGAAGAGCCCGTGGCGGAACGGGCGTAGGACTGGCCCTAGTGCGCGCGATTGTTGTAGCCCACGAGGGTTCTGTGAGCTGTGAGAGCCGACCTGGGTACACGGGGTTCATTGTGACTCTTCCGCGGAATCTCGGCTAGCCAGAACCGAGGAACCGCGCACTGTCCGTCAGCGCGGTCCAGATTCTCGTGACGTTGCCCCGACAAGCAGCTGCATGACACGTCGATCGTTCGGTCGTCCAAGGCAGGGCCCGTGTGGACACATCACATCCCTATCGGTAATCGCTGGACCTAACGGCGGGCGAACCCTAGTGTTGGGGTCGAGAACAAGGGGTAAGACGATGATCTTTTCGATGCTGATGTTCGCTTCATCCGTTGCCCAAGCACAAGATGCGAACGGTGATGGCTGCGTAGATAGCTACTTTGATGCAAATACTGCCTGTGTCGCGGTCAATGCGTCCATTGGACCCGATGTCTCCATTGGCACCAGCGTGGTCATTGCACCGCGAGCCACACTCGTGGGTCGGGTAAGTGCGTCGGGCAGCCGTCCGGTTGGGGCCAACACCGCTATCGGTCGCGCCGCCTTCATCGGTGCGGACCATAGCATTGGAGCGGACAACATCATCGCCCGGTCAGTGGATGCCGGAGCGCGTCTGCAGACCGAAGCGAACGCAGCGGTTGGGTACGCGGTCACCTTGGGTGATGACGTCTTTCTAGGCAACGGGGCCACCGTCGGGGCATTGGTGAGCGTGGGCAACAACACGCGACTCGAGAGCGGTGCCGTTGTGGCTCGGGGTACGAGCATTGCGGACTCCGCATCCGTCGTATCCATCGCCGGTGTCATTGGGCCCAACGTCATAATCGGATCGGACTTTGAGATGCTGTCCGACGCGAGAATTCTCAAAGGCGCGACCGTTGGAGATGGGGTCACGGTCCTGGACGGCGGTCGCATTGGCCGAGACGTCACCGTTGGAGATGGCGCGACCATCGGGGCTAACGTCCGCATTGGGGCCGGTGCCGAGGTGACCGCCGCATCAGACGTTCCGGAGGGTACGCGCATCCGTCGCCAAGAGGTCTACGACAACCCTGGAGTGAGCGAGACGGCGGAGATAAACACATTGAACTTCAATGGTTATTCGTTCTATCCATTGGACCTTGACGAGTGTTGGCCGGGTGGTGGTACTTGCTGCAACGGCACGACTACGCAACAGCAGATGAACAAGTTTTGCCAGGACAATGGCTACGATGTGGCCACCGACTGGGTCGTGCGGGCCATCACCGCGAGCACTTGTTACTGCTGGGGAGTGTGTACCGGTTCGGAGTGGGCCAGCCCCTGTTGTGGCGGTTCAAATGAGCGCAACCACGTTACCCACGTAACGTGCGAGCGAGGCTAAACACTCAAGACCACACCAAGGTTGAACGGGCACGCGTTCACGGAATTGTTGTAGCGCACCGCAGAACTCCGGCCGGGGAACCGCGGACTGATGAATAGCGCGCGGTCGAAGGGTGGGTCCGTCAGAGGCTAGGCCCGGAAGTCCGTGGAGTCGTTCGAGCACTGGCGGCGACAACGTGTGAGGCATCCACATGCAACGACTCGTCGACTTCCTGCGGTTTCACCTAGAACGCCTGCTACTGCGCGGTCTGACGTACCGGTTGCTGTTCATGGGGCTTGCTGTCATCACCGTGTCCGTGGTCGGCGGACTGGCCTTGATTGCGCTCGGCGGACAACCCGAGTCGCCAACGGAGGCCATTTGGTGGGCCTTCTTGCGCCTGACAGACCCCGGATACTTGGGGGATGACGTCGGGAATGGCCGGCGCGTCATCTCTACTCTACTCACCGTTGCTGGCTACGTACTGTTCATGGGAACGCTGGTGGCCATCCTCACACAAGCGTTGAATGCGACGATTATCCGCCTTCAACGAGGAGAGACACCCATTGTCATGTCTGGGCATATCGTGGTGCTGGGCCTCACCGAGCGTACCCACATTGTGCTCACCGAGATGTTCCGCATAGAGCCCCGTGTCGAGCGATTCTTGGCGCGGATCGGTCGAAGTCGTGACCTGCGCGTCGTCGTATTGGTCGATGAGCTCGACGAAGATGTTCGCTATGAGCTCGAAGAAGAGCTTGGCGAGCTGTGGGACGACCGCAACATCATCCTGCGCAGCGGTTCAGCCCTGGAAGCGGAACAGCTCGAGCGCGTGGATTTTGCCAATGCCGCAGCCATCTTAATTCCCGGCGGTAAAGAAGAAGATGACGACCTGCGCGACGCAACGGTGGTCAAGATTCTGTTGTCTATTGTTCGGCACCCCACCATGCAGAACCTCGACAGCCCGCCGCGAATCATCGCTGAGCTCGACGATGCGCGGCTCATTGACGTGGTCCAGCGCAGCTATAGAGGCCACCTCACCTTGTTGCCTTCAGACGCTGTCGTGGGTCGGTTGATGGTGCAGAATATCCGCCACACCGGGCTTAGTTGGGTCACGTCCGAGCTCTTGGCTATGGACACCGGTGCGGACATGTACTTCCACAGCCTGCCAGCGCTCAACGGCTTGGGAATCGATGATGCCCGCGCACGCATTGAACATGGCGTGGTGCTCGGAATTGTCCGTCCGCAGACCCGAGGATTCATTGCTCTGCTCAACCCAGACGCCGATACTATTGTTGAGGAGGGTGACCGTTTGGTGGTTGCATCCTCGCGTTTTGAAGACGTTCGCCCATCTGATGAGCCGCTGGTCGATGTGGTACTTGACCGGTATACGGCGCCAGACCTCATCCAAGCTCGGGAACGAAGCATCCTGATCTTGGGCTGGAACCCGCGTGTGGTCGCCGCCTTGGCCGAGCTAGAAACCTATCCGGACGAGTCGTACACCGTGATGGTAGTCGCTGTGAGTGCTCCCGAGGAACGTAGACGTGAGATGGCGCGCTGGGGGGCTGTACCGGCTCGGGTGACCGTGAAACACGAGGTGGGTGACTACACCAACGTACGCGACATTGAGAAGCTCGACCTAGCTGCGTTCGACAACCTACTCATCGTGGGTCGGGCCAACGTCGAAGAAGTCGAACAAAGCGATGCACGTACGCTTATGGCCTCGCTGATTGTTCGCGACCAACTTCGCAATAGCACCAAGCGTCCAGCGATGCTCGTCGAGCTAATGGACCCCGACAATGCCGAGTTGTTCGACGGCGTACCAGGCGAAGTCGTGCTGTCACCCACCATCATGGGGCGTCTGCTTGCTCACGTCTCCATGCGACCCGAGCTCTCGGTGGTTCTCGATGAGCTGCTGACGGTCGGGGGTGCCGAGATTGTGTACCGCTCACCTTCCGACTACGGCTTGGAGCCACAGACCATTCGCTTCGACGCGTTGACCATGGTCGCACGCGGCTTCGGCGAGACCCTACTCGGCATTCGGCTGAGCACCACCGCTCTAGACGTCGATCGGGACCTGTTCATGGCCCCGGACCGAGACGCGCAGTTCGACCTAGAAGTCAGCACCCAGCTCGCTGTGCTGACCACGTTGCCGCGGCCAAACTAAGGGAACAGGCCGCTCTTGAGACTGAGAACGACCATGCCTACCGTACGTACGCGCCCCAGGTGGCCTCCAGACCAGAGCTTAAGTTGCACCCACCGTACTGACCCAAGAAGGCGTCGTAGTTGCTTACCTCAAGCATGGACGCCGCCGAACCCGGCGGGTCTAGCTTGACGAAACGCCCAGTGGCGCCGTCCAGCGACGTGAACACGACGTCGCTCGGCGTGGTGTTGTCGCTGGCGTAACAGTTGCTGCAGCTGCTGCTTTGGCTGTAAGACT